>CAISIP010000440.1 GCA_903885415.1 uncultured beta proteobacterium | reverse complement strand
TCTTTGAGCGCTGCTCCAACGCATGTCAAACCCGCTGCATCGCAGCTGCGCAGCAAAATTTGGGCGCGGGCCTTGCGCAAGAAACTGTTGTCGGCCCTGGTGTTGGGCGCGCTCGCAAGCCTGCCTTTTTGCGCTGCCGCCAGCGTGGTGTTTGCAACCGGCAACCCAGGCAACACCGGTACCGACAATGTTCTCTTCAGCGGCTGCGGCTTCGCCACTCCCGATGGCACCACGGTCAATGGCTGCCTGAACACCTCGCGCAGCACCCAGGTCGACTTCACCGGCGACGAGACACTGCATGCCAATGGCGGGCAGGCCAGAGTCGAGGCGGACAATGGCAGCTTCAATTTCCTTTCGATCGCGATGAACGCCCCTTATCTGGGCTTTGACAAGATCATCTTTAACATCCACACCGATGAGGACAACGACACCGGCAAGGTCGACATCACGGTGAAGCTGTTCTCGCCAGGCGCTCCGGCTACCCAGACCCAAAGCTTCACGGTCGGAGACGGTGCAAATTTTTTCAACATTGTCAGCAACGGCGGCGATGTGATGCAGTGGGTGTCCATTGCCAGCCAGTCCGGGTCCTGGTCGGTCGATTTTGACGATGTCCGCCAGATCCGCATCGGCGTCGCGACGCCCCCGGGACAACTCCCTGAACCCGGCTCGCTCGCGCTGACCGGTGCAGGTCTCGGACTGGTGGCGCTGGCGGCGCGCAGGCGCAAGCAAAAAACCGGCCGGCTCGGCAGCCATGTCTGATGCAGTCCACGCCCCAATGCGAAGCGTGCCCCGATTCGTGACGCCGCTGCAAGCGCCTGGCTGGGTGCTTGGTGTCCGCCCGGATGCTTATCTGAACTTCTTATCTATCTTCTCATCCATCTTCAAAGGACCCCCATGCTGACACCCACAACACACCTCCCTCTGTCCGCGTTGACAATGCAAAAGAGTCGGCGCCTAACCAAAATGGCCGCAGCGGTCTTCTTATCGGTGGCGGCGCTCGGTAGTCTCGGAACGGCTCAGGCCGTCCCGCTGCCGGTGGCCGTAGCGCTGGAGTTATCTCTGGTCATTGACGTATCGGGAAGCATCTCAAGCAGCGAATACACCCTGCAAAAGAACGGCTATCGGGATGCCTTCGACAGCAGCACCGTGCGATCCAACATCCTGTCCTTCCTGCCATCGGGCGGCATAGCCGTCAACGTGATCCAGTTTTCGGACAACGCGCAGCAGTCGATCGGCTGGACGCAGCTCAATTCGACGGCGAGCATCGATGCCTTCGTCAGCCAGCTCGGCAGCATGAGCCGCCTGTTCAACGACAACACCGACGTGGAAGACGGCATGAAGGTCAGCCTGGCGTCGTTCCTATCGAATAACTTCGAAGGCACCCGCAAGGTGATGGATGTCTCCGGCGACGGCGAGCAAAATAGGGATCCTGCCTGCGCGGTTTCCGCGCCAAATTACAACCAGGCCTGCGCGGCGGTGCAGGCGCAGCGTGATGCAGCGGTAAGCGCCGGCGTTGTGGTGAATGGTCTGGCGATCGAAGGTGACCTGGGCGCGAACGGCATCACGAACTGGTACAACGCCAACGTCAGGACGCCGACGGGCTCTGTCTACACGGCCACCAGCTTTGACACCTTCGGCAGCGCGGTGCGCGACAAGATCGGCCGTGAAATCACCGGCGGCACGGTACCGGAGCCGGCCACCTTGGCCTTGCTCGGCATCGGTCTGGCAGGTATCGGGGCGTCGCGCCGCCGGCGCGTTGCGTGACCGCTGGCTGTGCGCTCTCGATTCGCCCGGATGCTTATCTGCGTGCGGCCAAGCGCAGCGCTGCCAGCAGTCGGTCGGACGGAGCGGCCTTGTCCAGGCAGGCGACGGCGCCCTGGCGCAGCGCCAGTGCGGCCAGCAGTGCGCCGGGCGCATGGGTCAGGACCAGCACCGCACAGGCAGACGCGGCTCGCAGCGACGGAATCAGCGCCAGGCCGTCCTCGCCGCCCAGGTTCACATCCAGGAGCACCACCTGCGGTTGCAGGCCTTGCGCGAGCGCCAGTGCCTGCGCCGCATTTTCTGCGAGTCCGAGGCAGCGCAGCGCCGGCCGCTCGGCATCAATCAGGCGGGCGAGTCCGGCGCGGATGCCGGCGTGGTCATCGACCACCAGAACGCCGATCTGCTCCTGAGCGCCCATGAAAACCTCTTGCATATGTTTCGAGTGT
>CAISIP010000439.1 GCA_903885415.1 uncultured beta proteobacterium | reverse complement strand
GGGGTTATCTGTACCGATTGCGCCTTGAGCACCAACAGGCTGCCGATCTCTACCTTGGGGTAGATGATGACCCGGACCTTGTCGTCGCTAAAAATAGCCGAACCATCGCCGTCTTGCGTGCGTATCTTGTCGGCGTCTACGTCAACGCGGGTGCCGTCGGGCTGCTGCGTGAAGGCCTCCAAAATTTCCAGCGTTTCGAGCTTGGAGTTGTAGTACAGCTTGCGCTCGCCGTGGCGCCTGACGCCTTGCTGCGTCTCCACGCGCAGCGCCGTCTCGATGATCTGGGTGAACTCGCCGTTCTTGCGCACATGAAAGCTATCGACATCGCGCACGATAGTGGCCGCCGGTATGAACTGCGCCGCCGCCGATAGGATGCACCACGACCAGAACACGGCCGCGGCCTTTGCAAGATGCTTCATTGCGTGGCACTCCCGATTGTTGTCATCACCCAACCCACTAAGACTCTACGCACCCTACGCACCCGCATGCAGGCGCTGCCACCCCCACCCGTCTGCGCCCCCCGTGCGCAGGATTTGCGCGAAGAGCACGCAGTCGTTTCAAAGCTGAAACCGGACCGGCCCGCGCCCACCGTCGGCGATCTGACGGCGTTGCAGCACGGGGCCTGGATGATCGAGGTGCCTGCTATGCGGATCATGGTGGTGGCCTTTTTGGGGGGGCTCTTTAGTTCGACTCGAAGATGAACTCGGAGCGCACCCGTTGGCCCCGCACAACCGCCAGGCCGCGCTGGGCTGCGCCAGGCGTTGCCTTGGGTGAGTGGCCCGCAGCATCCGTAGCACCCGCGGCCCCCATGGGCTCCGGCGCTGCTGCAATCTCGAAGTAGCGCAGCGTGTCGGCGCTGTGCATGCACCCGAGCAGCGCGCGCCAGGCCGGGTTCAGGTGGCCAAAGGGCAGGTCAGGGGTTCGCCCCAACGGGTCGGGTGCGATTTCGCCCAGCAACTGCGCTTGGGCTTGTGTCACCTCTTTGGACCGGCTTGCGTGTCGGTAGGCAAACGCCTCTTGCGGGTCTGGCGGCGCATAGCGCGGCTGGCTTGCAAAGAAGGCCTCCTTGATGCCGATACCCAGCGCCAGCGGCCACACCAGCCAGATCAGCGGCACCAGCGCCAGCTGCTGGCGAACACTTCTCCAATCCACTGTCTTGGGCCCTTGCATATCCTTTACGGCTTGCATCATCTGGCGTACCCACGGCGTGCGCCGATCGCCCACACCGGTGGCGCTGATCACCCAGCGCAGCGCCAGCAGCAGCGCCGCGCCTGCGCCCAGGTAGATGCATAGCCACAGCGCCCAGTCAGCGAGCATGGGAAACCCACCAGCGTTTGACCAGCCAGTACACCAGGCAGAGCGCTAAAAAGATCATCTCAGTCCTCCAAGGAGTTGCCAAAGCGGGTTAACGAGTGGTCAGCGCGCCGATGCGCTAGCCCTGCGGTGCGTCGGGCGCGGCCGTGCTGTTGACGACCTCGCGCTGGCCCAGCACCAGGCCCTGGCGCACATCGATGAACAGGTCGCGTTCGTAGCGGCTGGCGTAGCCGGCGTGCTCATAGTGCAGCAGCGCGCCCGCGGGGCAACGCAACTCACCGGTGAACCAGTGCGCGAACACGCCATCCGGGTAGCCCGCAAAGAGCGCATCGAGCCCGACCTTGCAGGTCCCGAACCCGTCGGTCTCCTGGCCGTGCTGGACGTACCCATCGAGCTGCACCAGGTACAGCCGCTCGCGCTCGATCGCCCAGGTGCCGATATAGCCGCGCCACAGCGCGCTGCTGGGCGCATGAAAGCGCAGGGGGGAAGCGCCGCATTTGAGAAACGGCGCCAGCGGGTGGGTGCAAAGGCTGAGCCTTTCTCCCTGGTAGATCAGTTGTTCGCTGGCCTGTGCGGTCATGGTGCTTGGTCAATGCCCCTGTGTGGATGATCTGGTAGATGCTTTGGCGGTGTGCGGCCACTGTACGACCCGCCAGGCTCATAGCGTGAGCCTGCCAAAACAAAAAGATCC
>CAISIP010000438.1 GCA_903885415.1 uncultured beta proteobacterium | reverse complement strand
GTTGAACTCCAAACTGAAGGTTCCCGAGCGCTTTGGCGCGGCGGGCTTGCAACCACTTGCAAGTGGTTTGTAGCAATCACTTTCGCCGCTCCGGTTCAGATTTTCTTGAAATTTGCCTCAATTGGCGCTCTTTGGGCGCTCCTGATTCTCCCCGCAGGATATGTCGGCTACTGGGTTGGTCATGCGGTCACAAAGAACATATGCGCCAACGCCGAAATCTCCCTCCAGGCGAAGAAGAGGAATCTCTGGATCATGCTCGCAGTTCTCTTCCCCATCTACTTTGTTGTTTATGCTGGCTCTCATGCGGTCTTTTCTCGCGGATGACCGGCTTAACATGTCAATCGACACGGACACACACCTGCTACGCCTGCGGCGCGCAGCTGTGCGCCGGTCATCTTCACGTTAGACCGCACAGCCAAAAGCCTTTACCCCCCGGCCCGGCGGGTGGCTTGACGTTTGTAGCCCATGCGCTACACTTCACAAATGCGAGTCTCGAAGACCGAGGAATACAAGGCGTGGATCGACAACCTCAAGGATCGAACGGGGCGCGCCCGCGTCCTTATGCGTGTTGATCGTTTGATTCACGGGAATCCCGGCACGCACCGCGACTTGACCGAAGGCGTAACAGAGCTGAAGGTCGATGTTGGCCCAGGCTATCGCGTGTACTACTCATTTATGGGTACACGGCTGCTTCTCCTGCTCGCAGGGGGCGACAAGGCGTCCCAGAAGAAGGACATAGCACTCGCGCTATCGCTGAACCGTAACTTCAAGGAATGAACCAAATGGCCAAGGTTGCAGCGAAGAAGGTAATGGCGACGAAGGCGACTCCGTACGACGTCGCGGAGCACCTGCGCACGCCAGAAGAGATGGCAGCCTACCTGGATGTATGGCTCGAAGAGGCAGCCGATGACGTGGCGGGCATTGCCAGAGCGCTTGGTGACATCGCCCGCGCCAGAGGGATGAGTCAAGTGGCCAAAGACGCTGGCCTAAGCCGCGAAAGCCTCTACAGGGCACTCAGTGCGGACGGCAACCCGTCTTTTGCTACCGTTCTCAAGGTTGCAAGAGCGTTGGGAGTTCGTTTGCACGCGCAACCAGCTCACTGACGGTACGGGTGCGGTTTAACCCCTCCCCTCCTGCTGGCCGTACAGCGGGTTGTCGGCGGCGTCAAAGTCCAGCACCAGCTCTTGCGGTGCTTGCTTGAAGCTGGCGATGAATTGGTTGACCAACACCTGATGCAACCGCCACGCGGTTCGCTTGTCGGCCCCGTTCTCCAGGCGGCACAGCGTGGGAGCGCTGGCGACCTCGCGCTCTACGCCGATGGCCGTTTGCATGGCCACATCCTCGCGCAGCGTGCTGTGGTCGCTCAAGTCCTCCCACCCCAGCGCCAGTCCATAGACCCGCTGGCGCAGCATGTCGCGCACCGCATGCTTGATCAACAAGGGGTTGCGCGGATCGGGTACGCAGCGCGCCGCCGCATCAAGCAGCCCTCTACGACACGCCGACCAACATGGCCAAAATCAATCTTCCCAGCTCCAATTTCTTCGGTACAGTTTGGCATTGGCGGTCCTGTGTTGTAGTTGGCC
>CAISIP010000437.1 GCA_903885415.1 uncultured beta proteobacterium | reverse complement strand
CTCAGCCGGCGCCCAGCGCCAGTGCCAAGCGGTAGGTCAGGAAGGATGCAGCGTAGGCCAGCCCAAACAAGTATGCCGCCATCACCAGCGGCCAGGTCCAGCCGCCGGTTTCCCGCTTGACCGTTGCCAGCGTGCTCAGGCACTGCGGGGCGAATACATACCAAGCCAGCAGCGACAGCGCGGTGGCCAGTGACCAGCTCCCGGCGATCAGTGGCGCCAGCGCCTGCGCGGTGTCGCTCGCGGTGGCCGACAGCGCGTAGACGGTACCCAGGGCGCTAACGGCCACTTCCCGGGCTGCGAGTCCAGGAACCAGGGCGATGCTGATCTGCCAGTTAAACCCCACCGGTGCAAATACCACGGCCAGCGCCTTGCCCAGCATGCCGGCAATGCTGTACTCGATCGGCGCCCCGGTGGCGCCCGGCGGTGGCAGCGGGAAGCTCGCCAGCGCCCACAGCAACACCGTCAGCACCAGGATGATGCCGCCGACCCGGCGCATGAAAATTTCCACCCGCTGCCACAGGCCGATGGCGATATTGCGCGGCGCAGGCCAGTGGTAGCTGGGCAGTTCCATCATCAGCGGTCGTGCCTGGCCACGCGCAGTGAAACGCTTGAGCACCCAGGCGACCGCCAGCGCGCCCAGCACGCCCGCCAGATACAGCCCGAATAGCACCAGCGCCTGCAGCTCCAAGCCTGCGGTCAGCGTGCGCGCAGGAATAAAAGCACCGATCAGCAAGGCATAGACCGGCAGGCGCGCCGAGCAGGTCATCATCGGCGCGATCATGATGGTGACCAAGCGGTCGCGCGGGTCCGCAATGGTTCTCGCCGCCATGATGCCGGGAATGGCGCAGGCAAAGCTCGACAGCAGGGGAATGAAGGATCGCCCGGACAGGCCGACGCCGCCCATCAACCGGTCGAGCAGGAAGGCCGCGCGTGGCAGGTAGCCGGACTCTTCGAGGGCGATGATGAAGAAGAACAGGATGATGATCTGCGGCAGGAACACCAGCACGCCTCCAGCGCCCGCGATGATGCCGTCGACCAGCAGGCTGCGCAGCGCTCCGGCCGGCACCACGCGGATGACGAGTTCGGCCAGCGCGGCGGTGCCCGCCTTGATCAGGTCCATCGGCACGCTGGCCCAGGAAAACACCGCCTGAAACACACAGAACAGCACTGCTGCGAGCAGCAGCGGCCCCAGCAAGGGATGCAGAACGATGCGGTCGATGCGGTCGCTCGCGGTATGCGGCATCGCCGCGTCCAGACCCAGCCGGCGCAAAATAGACTGCACCGTCGCGTGGTCGCCTTCGTGGTGCAGCCGTTCGGCCGGTGCCTGGGCGCTTTTCCAGTGCGCCCGGTCCGCAAGCCAGTCGCGCAGGGCGTTGGCGCCGCCGGACTGCACCGCAACGGTAGGAACTACCGGTATGCCGATCGCTTGCGACAAGGCCTGCGGGTCGACCTCGATCCCGCGGCGCTTGGCCAGGTCGACCATGTTGAGCGCTACTACGCATGGCAACCCGAGCCGCTGGACGGCCAGCACCAGGTGCAGGTTGCGCCGCAGGTTGGTCGCATCGACGACGCAGACCACCAGATCCGGTCGCTTCTCGCCGGCGGCCCGGCCCTGCAGCACCTCGCAGGTGATGCGCTCGTCAGGCGATCGCGGGTGCAGGCTGTAGGTTCCGGGCAGGTCGAGAACGCGCAGCGCCTTGCCGTCGGGCGTGCGCAACTGCCCCTCCTTGCGTTCGACCGTGACGCCGGCGTAGTTGGCCACTTTTTGGCGGCTTCCAGTGAGCAGGTTGAACAGCGCGGTCTTGCCGCAGTTCGGGTTGCCGACCAAGGCGATCAGCGCTCCGCCGCGGTGGACGTGGACGACCGATTGGCTCATAGGGGCTCGACTTCGACGCAGGCGGCCTCGGCGCGGCGCAGCGCAAAGGTCGAGTCTCCGATGCGCACCACCAACGGGCCGTCGCGCCATAGTCCGCGCGCGGTCACCCTTACGCTTTCGCCTGGAAGGAAGCCGATTTCCGCCAGCCATCGTTCCCAGTCCGGGGCTCCTCGCGCGGCGCGCACCGCGGTCACCCGGCAGGCCAGCCCGGTCGCGGCGCGCTCGAGGGTCAGTCGGTTATCGGTCTCGGGAGCGCGCGCCGGTGCAGCGACCGAATGCGCTTGGCTTGGGCGGCACGGGCTTGGTTCTTGACCGGGCATTGGAATTTTATGTAATACGAATTATTCGCATTATCATCCAAGCCGGAAAATAGGGCGAACGCCTTACACTAGCGACTCCCCCCACCCGAATGACGAGCATGAACGCCCCGGTCGACGTTTCTCTTTTCGCGCGCGCGGCAAAACCGCTTGGCAGCTACCGCAAGCATTGGGCTGCGCGCTTGGGTTCGGCCCAATTCCTGCCGATGTCGCGCGCCGAAATGCAGGCGCTGGGCTGGGACAGTTGCGACGTCATTCTGGTCACTGGCGACGCCTACGTCGACCATCCGAGCTTTGGCATGGCGGTGATCGGGCGCATGCTGGAGGCGCAGGGTTTCAGGGTCGGCATCATCGCGCAGCCCGAGTGGGACAGCGCGGCTGCATTCCAGGCGCTGGGCAAGCCGAATTTGTTTTTCGGCGTAACCGCCGGCAACATGGATTCGATGATCAACCGCTACACCGCCGATCGCAAAATCCGTAGCGACGACGCCTATACGCCGGGCGATGTTGGCGGCAAGCGGCCCGATCGCGCCGCGCTGGTGTATTCGCAGCGCTGTCGGGAAGCTTTCAAGGATGTTCCCATCATCCTGGGCGGAATCGAGGGCTCGCTGCGTCGCATTGCGCATTACGACTACTGGCAGGACAAGGTGCGGCGCAGCATCGTCGTCGACGCCAAGTGCGACCTGCTGCTGTACGGCAACGCCGAGCGCGCCATCGTCGAGATCGCGCACCGCCTGGCTGCGCGCGAACCGGTCCACCGCATTACCGATGTGCGCGGAACCGCTTTCGTGCGCCGCAGCGACGACACCACGCGGGAAGGCTGGTTCGAGATCAACTCGACCAGCGTCGATGCGCCGGGCCGGGTGGAGGCGCATGTCAGTCCGTACATGACGACATCGGAGCAGGCGCAGCAACAGGGAAGTAGTTGTGCCAAGGAAGATCGTGCATCCGGCGCAGTAGTGCCCGACGATGGCAGCGCCATGGCGGTGCAGCCGTTGGTGTTCATGCCCAACCCGGCGCTCAAGGGAAAACTCCGGGTGCCGCCGCGCGAACGTTCGGTCATCCGCCTGCCATCGTACGAGCAGGTGCGCGCCGACCCGGTGCTGTACGCGCATGCGAACCGGGTGCTGCACCTGGAGACCAATCCGGGCAACGCGCGCGCGCTGGTGCAGGCACACGGCGAGGGTGTCACCGCACGCGACGTCTGGATCACGCCGCCACCGATACCGTTGACGACCGCGGAAATGGACCTGGTTTTCGACCTGCCTTACGCGCGCGCGCCGCACCCGCGCTACGCCGACGAGAACGGCAGTCATGACCACGCGACCAAGATACCCGCCTGGGAGATGATCCGCTTTTCGGTCAACATCATGCGCGGCTGCTTTGGCGGCTGCACCTTTTGCTCGATCACCGAGCACGAGGGCCGCATCATCCAGAGCCGGTCTGAGGACTCGGTGATCCGGGAGGTCGAGGCAATCCGCGATTCGGTCAAGGGCTTCACCGGAACCATTTCGGACCTTGGCGGACCCACTGCGAATATGTACCGTATAGGCTGCAAGAGTCCGGAGATCGAGTCGGCCTGCCGCAAGCCATCGTGCGTCTACCCAGGCATTTGCTCCAACCTCAACACCGACCATACGCCGCTGATCCGCCTGTACCGGCGCGCGCGCGCGCTACACGGCGTAAAGAAGATCCTGATTGGCTCGGGGCTGCGTTACGACCTGGCGCTGCAGTCGCCCGAATATGTGAAGGAACTGGTGACGCACCATGTGGGAGGCTATCTGAAGATCGCGCCCGAACACACCGAGAGCGGGCCGCTGACGAAGATGATGAAGCCGGGCATTGGCAGCTATGAAAAATTTCGCCAACTGTTCGAGAAGTACAGCGCCGAGGCCGGCAAGAAGCAGTACCTGATTCCCTACTTCATTGCCGCGCATCCGGGAACCAGCGACGAGGACATGATGAACTTGGCGCTGTGGCTCAAGAAGAACGGATTTAGGGCCGACCAAGTTCAGACCTTCTACCCCAGTCCGATGGCAAGCGCGACGGCGATGTACCACAGCGGCCGCGATCCGCTGCGCAGGGTGACGCGCGACGGCGAGGGCGTCGACATCGTACGTGGAGACAAGCGTCGGCGCCTGCACAAGGCCTTTCTGCGCTACCACGACGCAAACAACTGGCCGCTGTTGCGCGACGCGCTCAAGACGATGGGGCGATCCGACCTG
>CAISIP010000436.1 GCA_903885415.1 uncultured beta proteobacterium | reverse complement strand
GCAGCGTGGTGCAAAGGCGCAGCCGCTGAAGGCCGCCTGGCCCGGGGCGGCTTCGCGCAACGAGGGAACGATTCCGGCTATCTCGCTCAGTCGGCGCGTTCGCGCGCCCTGACGCCCGCGCGGGATGGACGCCATCAGGCCGCGGGTGTAGGGGTGCACCGGCCGGTCGAACAGCGCCTGCACCGTGGCCTCCTCCACCTTGCGCCCGGCGTACATCACCACCACCCGATGCGCGGTTTCGGCGATGACGCCCAGATCGTGCGTGATCAGCATGATGGCGGCGCCGACCCGGCCGTTGAGGTCGACCATCAGCTTGAGTATCTGGGCTTGAATCGTGACGTCCAGCGCGGTCGTCGGTTCGTCGGCGATCAGCAGCTTCGGGTTGCACGATAGCGCCATCGCGATCATCACCCGCTGGCGCATGCCGCCGGAAAACTGGTGCGGATAGTCGTGGACCCGCCGCGGCGCATCCGGTATGCGCACCAGCCCGAGCATCTCGACCGCGCGCGCCATCGCGCCGGCGCGCGACAGACCCTGGTGGATGCGCACCGCCTCGGCGATCTGCGCGCCGACCGTGTGCACCGGGTTCAGCGATGTCATCGGCTCCTGGAAAACCATCGCGATCTGGTTGCCGCGAATGCGGCGCATCTGCGCATCGTCGAGTGCTGCCAGATCCTGCCCCTCGAAGCGCACCGACCCCGCGACGATACGGCCCGAGCGGGGCGGTATCAGCCGCATCACCGATAGCGCGGTGACCGATTTTCCGCAGCCGCTCTCGCCCACGATGCCGAGCACTTCTCCGGCCTGTACGCTCAGCGACAGGCCATCGATCGCGCGCACCACGCCGTCGCGCGTGAAGAAGCGGGTGTGCAGGTTGTCGATCGCGAGTACCGCTTGCATTACATCCGCCTCGAAATGCGCGGGTCGAGGCGGTCGCGCAGCCCGTCGCCGAGCAGGTTGACCGCCAGCACCACCAACGCCAGGCAGATCCCGGGCGCAAATATGGTCCAGGGTGCGATCTGCAGGTACAGCCGGCTCGACGCGATCATGTTGCCCCAGGTGGGCAGCTCGGGGGGCGTTCCCGCGCCCAGGAAACTCAGGCCCGCTTCGGTCAGGATCGCCGACGCGCAAATATAGGTCGCCTGCACGATGAGCGGCGCCACCGTGCTGGGCAGGATATGGCGTCGCAGCAGCTTGCCCACGCGGGTACCGTTGGATCGCGCCGCCTCGACGAAGGGGAGGTCGCGCACCGACAGCACGACCGCGCGCACCAGCCGCGTCACGCGCGGAATCTCGGGAATCGCGATCGCAATGATCACCACCTTGACGCTGGCGCCGAGCAGCGCCACCAGCGCGATGGCCAGCAGGATCGACGGGATCGCCATGATGCCGTCCATCAGCCGCATGACGATGGCGTCAAAGCGGCTGAAGTAGCCCGCCAGCAGTCCGACCACCGAGCCGCTGACGATGGAAATGAGCGCCACCGCCAGGCCGACGAGCAGCGAAATGCGTGCGCCGTGGACCATGCGCGCATACACATCGCGCCCCAGGCTATCGGTGCCGAGCCAGAACTGGGCCGACGGCCCGCGCAGCCGGTTGACCGGCTCAAAAGCCAGTGGATCGCCGGCGATCAGCGGCGCGAGCAGGGCCGCCAGCGTGATCAGCGACAGCAGCAGCGCGCCGACGACGATGGTCGGTTGGCGCCGAGCGAAGTCCGCGGCGCGGGACGACGGGCTGTGCTCGGCCATCAGGCGTAGCGGATCCGCGGATCCAGCAGGCAGTAGCTGAGGTCGATCAGCAGGTTGATCAGCACATAGACGGCGGCGAACAGGATCATCACGCCCTGAATGATCGGGTAGTCGCGCCGGGCGATGGCATCGACCACCAGGCGCCCGATGCCGGGTATGTTGAACACGCTTTCGGTGATCACCACGCCCGATATCAGCAGCGCAACGCCGATGCCGATGACGGTGACGATCGGAACCGCCGCGTTCTTCAATGCGTGGCCGATCAGCATCGGCATGGTGGCGACTCCCTTGGCGCTGGCGGTGCGGATGTAGTCTTCCGCCAGCACCTCCAGCATGCTCGCGCGGGTAATGCGCGCAATCAGCGCGACATAGGCCAGGCCGAGCGCGAAGGACGGCATGATCAGGTGGCGCAACCAGGGCCAGAAGCCTTCGGACAGTGGCACATAGCCCTGTACCGGCAGCCAGCGCCATTGCAGCGCGAAGAAGTAGACCATCAGGTAGCCGACGACGAAAACCGGAACCGAAAAACCGGTGACCGCCAGCCCCATGACGGCGCGGTCAAGCAGCGACCCGGCCTTCCAGGCGGCCAGAACGCCCATGGTGACGGCGATGCTGACCGCCACCAGCATCGTCGTGGCCGCCAGCGAAAAGGTCGGGCCCATGCGCTGCTGCACCAGCGTCGTGACGGCGATGTTGGAAAACATCGATACGCCGAGATCGCCATGCAGGGTCGACCAGGCCCAACTCGCGAACTGCTCGAGCAGCGGCCGGTCGAGGCCCAGGCGGGTGCGTATCTGCGCTATGTTGGCTTCGCTCGCGTTGTCCCCGGCCATGATCGCGGCCGGGTCGCCGGGCGCCAGGTGCAGCAGGGAGAAGACGAAAATGCCGACGACCAGCATCACCGGCAGCACGCCGAGCAGGCGACGAAATAAGTAGGAGAGCATCGGTTCTCAGCGCCGGCCAGGTCACGCCGACCTGGCTGGCACTGGGGGGCGTCGCAGGCTCAGGCGTAGCGCTCCACGTTCCACCAGGTGATCACTTCGGGAACGGCCAGCATGCCGCGCAGCCGGTCGGCCCGGTACGCCACCGGCGCCATCCACTGGCCGGTCTTGACGTCGTGCACATACTCCATCATGGTGCGGTTGAGCCGGGCTGCGATCGCCTTGCGCGATTCCGGCGTTGGCGCCGCCGCCCACTCGTTGCGCATCTTTTCGATGGCCGCATTTTCCGGCCAGCCGACGCCGGCCTTGCGGCCGGTGGCTGCATTCCACAGCAGGCTGACCGGATTGGCGGCGGCGCTGCCGCCGGCCCAGGTGTAGAAGACGTTCCAGCCGCCCTGGTCGGGTGGACTCTGGTTGGAGCGCCGGGTGACCACCGCGCCCCAGTCGGTCGACGCCAGCTGCACGTTGAAGCCGACCTGGCGCAGGCTTTGCGCGACCACCAGCATGGTCTGGTTCATCACATGGATGTTGGTCGCGTGCAGCAGCACGATCGGCTTGCCGTCGTAGCCAGACTCCTTGAGCAGCTCGCGCGCGCGCGCCTGTCGCTGCGCCAGCGGCGCATTGAGCATCAGCGCCTCGGACCCGTCGGTGACGCCCATCGCCGAACCGCAGGCAAAGTGCGATCCGCAGGTCTGGTAGTAGGCGGCGTTACCGACCGCAGCGCGCTGGATGTCCTCTTGGTTGATGGCGAGCTGCGCCGCCTTGCGCGCCGCCAGGTTGTTGAAGGGGGCGTGCAGATGGTTCAGGCGCACATAGCCCACATTGCCCAGCTTGTTGAAGACGTCGATCTTCACGCCCGGCGTCGCCGTCAGCGCGGGCAGGATGTCGATCGGCGGCACCTCGAAGAAATCGACCTCGCCGGCCATCAACGCCGAGGCAGCGGTCTGCGCGTCAGGGATGATGTCCCAGATGACACGGTCGAGCAGCACCCGCTTGCCGCCTGCGATGCCCGAAGCCGGCTCGCTGCGCGGCACATAGTCGGGGTTGCGTTCGTAGACCACCCGGCTGCCCGGGCGGTACTCCGCCTCGACAAACTTGAACGGGCCCGAGCCAATATGCCGGGTGATCTGGGTGTTGGGGTCGGTGGCGGCTATCTCGGCCTTCATCATCAGGCACAGCGGCGTGGTGGTCTTGGCCAGCGCGTCGATCAGCAGACCGTAGGGCTCTTTAAGGACGATGCGAAAGGTTTTTTCATCGACCACCGGCGTATCGGCCACGCGTTCGAACAGGTGCTGGCCGGCGCCGTCCTTGGCCTGCCAGCGGCGTATCGATGCGACGCAGTCGCGCGCAGTGACCGGCGTTCCGTCGTGCCATTTCAGCCCCGGGCGCAGCTCGAAGCTATAGGTCTTGCGGTCGTTCGAAATATCGGTCTTGCCGACCATCTGCGGCTGCGGGTTGAAGTTGGCGTCGTAGCCAAACAGCGTGTCGTACATCATCGCGCCGTGGTAGGCCGCCATGTTCTGTGTCGTCCAGATCGGATCGAGCACATTGAGGTCGCCGTGCGGCACCATGCGCGCCTGGCGCGGCGGCTTTTGCTGGGCCCGCGCCACGTGGGGTGCGCCCACCACCGCCAGCGCCGCAGCGCCAGCTTTCAGAATCGAACGCCTTGAACGTGTCATTGAAGTGTCTCCTGTTGGTGGACGGCATTGCGTGGGGTTCCACGCTGCGCCCGCATCGCCGTGGTGTTGAAAGCCTCGGCATTTGAGCATATCCGCCTGGCAGCGGCAATCATGCACTGCAGCATGCGCGGGCGCCGGGCGCGGGCCTGTGCCCGATGCCCGCGCCGTGGCGACCTAGCCGTCGACCTGCAGGATGGCTTCGATTTCCACCGTCATGTTGCCCGGCAAAGAGCCCATGCCCACGGCGGAGCGCGCGTGTCGCCCGGCTTCGCCGAATACCGCCACCAGCAGGTCCGAGCAGCCGTTGATGACCTTGGGGTGATCGCCGAAATCCGGCGCGCCATTGACCATACCGAGCAGCTTGACCACCCGGCGCACCCGGCCAAGGTCTCCCAGCGCCATGTGCGCGACGGCCAGCAGGTTCAGGCCGGTCTGGCGCGCGTGGGCATAGGCCTCGTCGACGCTGACGGCGCTGCCGACCTTGCCCGCCGGCGTCTTGCCGTCCGGTCCCTTCGGTCCCTGGCCCGACAGGTACAGAAAGCCGTTGGCAAGCACAAACGGCACATAGTTGGCGACCGGGACTGCCGGCGTCGGCAGTTCCAGTCCTAGCTGCTTCAATCGTTCATAGGGTGTCATCGGGATGCTCCTTGTGGAATGTGAAAGTGTCGTGCGGCGCTAGCCTAGCATCACCGGTCGCGCGTCCTCGTCCAGCGGCCAGATCGGCCGCTGCAGCCGGGTGTAGGGAACCATGCGGTGGTCGCGCGGAATCGGTCCACCCGAGTCGCAGTAGAGAATGCGTCTGGCGAAGGGCGCAAATGCGGCATGGAAGTGGTTGGTCGACTTCACCACGACGATGGTCTTGTCGGCGATGCCCACGCCCATTGCGGTCAGCAGGTCGGAGCCCAGGGCCTGGTTGCGCTTGGTGATCAGCACCACCTCGATGCCGTCGAATTCGATTGCCGCGCTGTCGCCCAGCGGCATCTTCGCGTCGACGAAGGTTTGCGTGGCCTCGCGCACCAGTTTCCTGACGGTCACCAGCGCGTCGATCGGCTGACCCGAGGTGGGGGCGGTCTTGCCGCCGAAGCGCAGCCGCAGTTGGGCGCCGCAGCCTGCCATGAAGCACAGGCGTACCGCCATCGGATCCCAGATCGGCGCCAGCGCGGCGCCGGTGACGCCGCGCTCGATAAGGCGGCGCAGGATCACGGTCGAGTCGCCCGGCGCACCGCCGCCCGGGTTGTCGGAGGGGTCTGCGACCACCACCGGTCCGCCGCCCTGCAGCGCAATGTCGATGGCCTCGTCCGGAGTGTGGAAGTCCGGCTGCGTCTTTCCGCGCATGGCGAAGAATTCGTCGGCCAGCGCGCGGGCCAGGCGGTCGCCCTGCGCGCGTTGGTTGTCGGTGACGACCAGAATGCGCGCGCCCATTTCGGGCACATCGGCATAGGGAAAGCAGTGCGCGATCGATACCGACAGGACACCATCGTGCCCCTCAAGCGCGCTGATCCTGTCGACGAAGCCGCGCATGGGTTGCATCGTGGTCGGAAAGCTGCCGATCATGCGGCAGTCGCACAGCGACATCACCGGCTTGATCCGGCCGCGAGCGGCTTGCAGCGTCAGCTCCACCACCTCTTCGCCACGGGCGACGAAGTCGGTGTGCGGGAACTCCTTGAAGCAGACGATCAGCGTTGCGTGCGCGACCCGCTTTTGCGTCATGTGGCAGTGCGGATCCAGCTCTACGCCAATCGGCACCTGGGCGCCCACGATCTCGCGCACCCGGGCGATCAGGTCGCCCTCGCAGTCGTCGTAGCCGTCGGCGACCATCGCTCCGTGCAGCCCGAGCACCACCGCGTCGAGCGGCATGGCGGCGCGCAACTGCCCCAGCACTTCGTCGCGCAGCGTCTCGTAGGCCGCGCGCGACACCAGTCCGGCGGGTTCGGCGAAGGAGCAGGAGCCTTCCACCAGCGTCCACCCCTCGGCTGCGGCACGGCGTCGCGCGACCCACAGCGGCGCGGTGCACAGCTTGGCGTCGTCGGGGTGCTGACCGGGCGCCGCGTAGAAGGACTCGTGAAAGCTCTCTAGCGCGGTGGGTATGGGTGAAAAAGTGTTGGTTTCGGTGCCAATGGACGCCGCAAACATGCGCATGATCCGTCTCCTCGCGTTGCCGTGGGCGCACCGGTGGGCCCGCAGTGCCAAGCATTCTGCCATTGACCCGGGTGGCCGATACTCTAAGGCGCTGTCGCAGTGCAAAAGGTTTCTGTCATGCCGATACATCCCACCCACGCCGATGTGGGCGACGGTCTTGCACCGCGCCCGCGCAAGACGACCATGCAGGCCGTGGTCACGACCGGCCACGGCGGCACCGAGCAACTGCTGCTGTGCGAACGACGCATTCCGACGCTGGTGGCCGGCGAAGTCCTGCTGCAGGTTCTTGCCGCCGGCGTCAACAACACCGATATCAACACCCGGGTTGGCTGGTACGCCGATGGTTTCGGCGCCCCATCGACAGGCGAGGCGCCGGCGGGCTGGAAATCGGCGACGCCCTTTCCGCTGATACAGGGCGCCGACTGCTGTGGGCGCGTGGTCGCGGTCGCGCCGGGGGTGGACCCGGCGCTGGTTGGGCAGCGGGTGCTGGTGCGATCGTGCATGCGCGTGGCCGGCTTTGCTTCGATGGAGACGACCTGGCTGGGTTCGGATATCGATGGAGCCTTTGCGCAGTACCTGAAGGTGCCCGCAGGCGAGGTTTTTGCGGTGCGCAGCGATCTGAGCGACGCCGAACTCGGCGCCATTCCCTGCGCCTACGGGAGCGCCGAGAACATGCTCACCCGGGCCGCATTGCGCGCGGGCGAGCAGGTGCTGGTGACCGGCGCTTCGGGCGGTGTCGGATTGGCTGTGGTGCAACTGGCGAAGCTGCGCGGCGCGCGGGTGATCGCCATCGCCGGGCCGGCCAAGACGGACCCGGTGCGCGCCGCAGGCGCCGACCAGGTGCTCGCGCGCGATGCCGACCTGCTGGGCGTGTTGGGCCAGGAGTCGGTCGACCTGGTCGTCGACCCGGTGGCGGGCCCCGGCTTTGGCAGCTTGCTCAAGCTGCTGCGCCGGGGCGCGCGCTATGTGTCCTGCGGCGCCATCGGCGGGCCGCAGGTGGCGATGGACATGCGCGATTTCTACCTCAAGGACTTGCGGCTCATCGGCTGCACTGCCTGGGAGGAGCCGGTATTTCCGCGCTTGGTCGCCGCCATCGAGCGCGGCGCGATCAGGCCGATGGTGGCCAGAAGCTTCGCGCTGGAGCAGATAGCCGACGCGCAGCGCGAGTTCATGCGCAAGCAGCATGTCGGCAAGCTGGTGCTGATCCCGCCGGGCGTCTGAGGCGCTGCGGCGGCTGATTGATTCCGCCGATGCAGAACAATGTCCGCTTGCCGTATATTTCCTGATCGGTTGGTCGGGTCCATGCCTTAGATTCTCCGGTGGGGAAAGGACGGTTTCCTTTCATAAAACGGCAACAAAAATAGGGGGAAGAACGCAATGGGAAAGCTCAATCTAGCAGTTGCGGCGCTGGGCGCGGCATTGGTGATCGCCGGATGCGGTGGTGGCGACACACGCAGGTCGGCGATCAGTTCGGTCCGGGTGGTCGGTGACAGCCTGTCCGACAGCGGCACCTTCGCCGGCGTGCCCGGCTTTGGTCGCATCTTTTCGGTCCAGGGACCCACGGCGCAGAACTGGGTCGAGAGAACCGCCGCCGATTTCGGCGTATCCGGCTTATGTGAGGTCTACAAGTTCACCGGCGCCGCATTCGTGGCGAACCCGGTTGCGGGTTGCACCAACTATGCCATCGCGGGCGGTCGCATCAATAACCCAACCAGCGCGGGCGGCGCGGCGAGTCCGGTCTCGATCGTCAAGCAACTGCAGGACGCCGGCGCCACCTATAGCTACAGCGCCAAAGACCTGCTGTTAGTCGACGGCGGCGGCAACGACGCCGCCGATCTGATCGGCGCCTATCTCAGCGCCGGCAAAGACGGCGGCGCGTCCTACGCGGCCCTGTTGTCGACGGTGCTCAGCCCGGCGGTGGTGGCCGCCAACCTGGCCACCGGCCCGAGCGGCCTGGCCGCTGCCGGAGGCCTTTATATGGCGGCCCTGGCCGACAAGCTGTACGACGCCATCAAGGCCAACGCACTGGACAAGGGTGCGGTCAATGTGATCGTGGCCAACATGCCCGCCATCACCAGCACGCCCAGGTTTCAGATGCTGCTCGGCGCCATCGCGGTGGCCTACGGCGAGGGCGGTAACGCGGCCAGCACGCAAATGGAGGCACTGTTCAAGAGTTGGCTGCAGGCATTCAACGCGCAGCTCTCAGCGCGTGCCGCAGGCAACCTGTCGGTCGTGGTGCTCGACCTGTACGGCACGATGAACGACTGGGTCGCCAATCCGGCAAAGTACGGGTTGACCAATGTGGCAACGCCAGCATGTCCGCCTGCGGGCGTCGGTTCCGACGGCCTGCCCAGCTACAACTTCCAAACCTGTACCGGCGACGCGCTGTCGGCGCTCAGTCCTCCGGCCGGCTCCACCGGAGCCGCCAGCTGGTGGAAGACTTATCTGTTTTCTGACAATTTCCACCCGACGCCTTATGGCTACCAGCTGGCGAATGAACTGGTCGCGCGGATGCTGGCGCAGGCCGGCTGGATTTGAGGCCGGCTGCCGCTTATTGCGAGGCGGCAGCTTTATTCTTTTTGGCTTTCTTGGCTTTTTTGGCTTTTTTGGCGGGCTTGCTCGAAGCCTCGGACTTGGCGGGCGTCGCCGCAGCACCGGCTACTGCGGGCGCTGCGGGCGCTGCGGGCGCTGCTGGAGCCACCGGCGCAGCGGTCTGCGCCATCAACATGGATGCACTGCACGCGAGGGCGATGGCCGAGACCAGGGATTTGATTTGCATCGGGGATCTTTCTTGTTGAAGCGACGCCAGTCGGCGCCCCGGGGTTAAAAATTCGTCTCGACGGTCGTCGCTGGCCAAGGCCGGGGGAGACAGAACCCGGCGCCCGCCCGCTCGCACCGACCCAAATATTGTAGGGTGCGTCCCGATGGCGGCCGCGGCCCGCTCTTTGCTGTAAGCTGACTCACCCTGCCCCCTGTGGCATGGGCCTGCCCCCAGGGACTTAGGAGAATCACATGCGCGGCGAAGCCGATACCGAAATCGACCCCCTTAAGCATCCGCTGGCGATGTTTGGCCTGCATCGGCGAACAGCGCTGCTGACCGGATCGAGCAGCGGCATAGGGCTGGCCCTCGCACGCGGTTTTTTGGCAGCGGGTGCGCGGGTCGTTCTCAACGGCCGCGACCCCGAAAAACTGCTTCGGGCGCAGCAGGCGCTGGAGGCCCTGGCGCCGGCATCGGGCATGGTGAGCAGCCACGGCTTTGACGTCACCGACCCCGACGCGATTGCGGTGGCAGTACAGGCGCTGGAAAGCAAGCTCGGCGGCATCGATATTCTGGTGAACAACGCCGGCGTCACCTTCAGGGCGCCGCTGGACACTTATTCCAACGCGCAGTGGCAGCAGGTCATGCGCACCAATCTCGACAGCGCCTTTTATGTCGCCCGGGCGGTAGTGCCGGGAATGAAGGCCAGGGGCCACGGAAAAATCATCAACATGTGCTCGGTGCTGAGCGAGTCCAGCCGGGCCGGAACCGCTCCCTACTCCGCATCAAAGGGCGGGCTCAAGATGCTCACCAAAGGCATGGCGGTGGACTGGGCCCGCTACGGCATTCAGGTCAACGGCATCGGTCCCGGCTATATCCAGACCGAATTCACGCAGGCGTTGTCGGGCGACCCGAAATTCAACGACTGGCTGATCGACCATACGCCGGCGGGGCGTTGGGGCCAGGTGCAGGATCTGGTGGGCGCCGGCATATTCCTGGCCAGTGACGCCTCTGCCTTCGTCAACGGCCATGTGCTGTATGTCGACGGCGGACTGACCGCCGCGCTCTGAGCAGGCCCGAGGCGCGGCCTTACTGCGGCTTGAAGCCCGCGTTCTTCACCATCGTGGTCCAGGCCTGGTGGGTGGCTTGCACCCGCGCGCCCAGTTCGGACGGGCTGCTGTGCGCAGCGCTGATCCCCATGTTGCTGAGCTTGTCGGCGAAGTCCGCCGACTTCACCAGTTTGGCGATGACCGCGTTGTAGCTCTGGATCAGGCTGGCGGGCGTTGCAGCGGGTGCGAAGACGGCGGTGAAGATCACTTCCTCGTAGCCCTTGATGCCCATCTCGGCATAGGTCGGCACTTCGGGCAGCAACTGCAAACGGCTGCTGCCGTTGACCGCGACGATGCGGATCTTGCCCGCCTTGGCGTGTTGCAGCATCGCACCGACCGATCCGATGCCGCCGGCTATCTGGCCGCCCACCAGATCCTGCGCTACCGGCCCATCGCCACGGTAGGGAACCGACTTGAGGTCGGTGGCCAGCGCGGCGGCGACGACGCCCACCGCAAAATCAGGCGCGCTCGCCGGAGCCGGCACGCCCACATTGCCCTTGCCCGGGTTGGCCTTGGCCCACTGCGCACGACCTGCAGGGAACGTTCGAGGAGCGGGGCGCCGCTGAGGCCTCCGCGGCCAGGCGAGCACGCTTCGG
>CAISIP010000435.1 GCA_903885415.1 uncultured beta proteobacterium | reverse complement strand
CGACTCAGCTTACCACGCGCTTGGGCGCCCATCGACCCCGACCCGGACCCGGACGGTGGCTGCATCAAAGGCATGGCGCACCGATGCGGCCGACAGATGATGACCCGGGTCTGCTCGCCCTGCAGTTCGGCCGCCAGCGCGCTGCTTGCCGTCTTGTTCCGGCCAGAATACCCCGTTCGCGATGCGATACTGACGGGTATGCGAATGATCTTTATGCACCTGCTGCGCCGGATGACTGGGTCGATTTGCCGGACTTCCTGAGCTTTGACCGGGCCCGCATCACCGCCTTGCTGATGTGCGTCGCTGCCGGCGCGCTGTGCGCTCAGGCGGGGACGCCGATTCCCTGGATGATCGGACCGCTATTCGCGATGGCACTGGCCAAGTGGCGCGGCGTCCAAGTCGACAGCCCGACCGGATTTCGCGGCGGCGGCCAACTGCTGATCGGCACCGCGCTCGGCCTGTATTTCACGCCCGACATGCTGGTGGTGGTGGCGCGTTTCCTGCCCTGGATGGTGGCAGCCGGGCTGTTTGCGATCGTCATGGCTGCTGTCTGCGCGCGTTTGCTGACACGGCTCGCTAAGCCGATCCAGCTCGACGCCGCCACCGCGTTTTTTGCCTGCGTCCCCGGCGGCGCCTCGGAAATGGCCAACCTCGCGGCGCGCCACAAGGGCCGCCAGGATCTGGTGGTTGTGGCGCAAAGCCTGCGTATTTTGGTCATCGTGGCGACCATTCCATTCCTTTACGCCTACGCAGGAATACACGGCGCCGACGCCTACGCTCCTGGCGCCAAGGTGGTGGACGCGCAGGGCCTGGTTCAGCTGCTGGCGCTGGCAATGGCTGGCGCCTGGGCCGCATGGCGTATGGGTGTGCCGAACGGTTTTGCCCTCGGCCCGCTGCTTGCCACCATCGTCCTGACCGGGTCGGGAACGCTGTGGTCCGCCATGCCGGTGTGGCTGGTCAACTTCGGACAACTGATGATCGGTTGCTCGCTTGGGGCGCGCTTCGAGCAGGACTTCTTCCGAAGCGCACCGCGGTTCCTGTGGGCGGCGGCGGCTTCGACGCTGCTCGCGTTCCTGCTGTCATCGTCCTTCGCGATCGGCATGGGATGGGCCGCAGGCGTTCACTGGAGTACGGCGATTCTGGCCCTCGCGCCGGGTGGCATGCCCGAGATGAGCATCACCGCCAAGGTGCTTCAACTCGGCGTACCGATCGTGGTGGCATTCCATGTGACCCGTATGGCATTGCTGGTGACGCTGAGCTGGCCGGCGTACCGCCTGATGCTCAAAGTCATGGCGCGCGCCACCGCGCTCAAGCGGGCACGCACGCATTGACGCGCAGCGCGCGCGATGCGGCCCGCATTCCTGCAACGGCCATAGCCTTATGACCCCCGTCCCGCTATGTGATCGCCGTTCAAGCGGCAGCGCCTTGGCCCTTGCCGCGGCAGCATGCCTGACGCTGGCGCTCGCCTGGCCAGCGTCGGCGCCCGCACGGGCGCCGATCGTCGACCAGACGACACCGCAGCCAGCAGCGCAAGCCAAGCCCGAATCGATGCCGGCCGCGCGCCGGGCTGCGTTGGCCCCCCATCGCGCCACGAGGGCCAATCCGGCAAAAAACGTCGCAAAGGGCCCGCTGTACGCGGGCCGCGCCGACGCGATGCAAGTCGCCGACGAAATCGCCTTGCGCAATCAACTCGACCGCGCCTGGGTCCGGCACAGCGTGGGTCAGGCACGCCAGTTGCCGCTGGTAGCCAGGCTGATACTTCCGGGGCCGCCCACGACCGCCAAGAACTGGGGCGTCTACCGCAGCCGCTTCATCGACCCGCTGCGCATCTCGGCAGGGGTCGCCTTCTGGCGCGCCAACGCAGCCACGCTCGCGCGCGCCGAGCGCGACTACGGCGTCGCGGCCGAGATCATCGTGGGCATCATCGGCATCGAAACGATTTACGGCCGCGACATTGGAAACTTTCGCGTTCTCGACGCGCTGGCCACGCTGGCCTTTGACTTCCCGCAGGAGCACCCGCGCGCCGCCGAGCGGCGCGCCTTTTTTCTCGCCGAATTCGAGCAGCTGTTGCTGCTGTCCCGGCGCAACAAAACCGACCCGCTGCGCTTCAAGGGCAGCTACGCCGGCGCGATGGGCATGCCGCAATTCATGCCGTCGAGCTGGGCCAAGTACGCCGTCGACTTTGACGGCGACGGCAAGATCGACCTGTACGGCAGCGCAGCCGACGTGATCGGATCGGTGGCCCACTACTTCAAGCTATTTGGCTGGCAGCCTGGCATGGCGACGCATTACCCGGTGCGCTTTGACCCGGCACTGCTGAGCCTGGATACGCTGCTGGCGCCCGACATACTGCCGACCTTCAGCGTCGCCAGCCTGGCGGCTAAGGGCGTCGTGCTCGACGGAGAAGCGCTGCAGCACCCAGGGCCCTTGGCGCTGGTCGAACTGCAAAATGGAGACGCCGCACCGAGCTATTTCGCGGGAACCGAAAATTTCTACACGATCACCCGCTACAACTGGAGCAGCTACTACGCCATGGCGGTGATCGAGCTGGCGGAGGCGGTGGCGCGGGCAATGAAAAACCGCCCCTGAGTTGGCAGAGCCCATGAACCCGCTGAATCCGAAAAAACTGCTGCTGACCAAGTGGACTACCGTCAAACCCATCGCTAAACAAAAGCACTTCCTGATCAGCCGAATAATTCAGCCTGACCTGCCCACTGACCCGATTGTGTCTGTGGAAATTGAAGCTGTTTTCTCCAAAGCCACGCAAGTCATCGCCTGGCGCGAGTTGCAAGACAACAGCGTTTGGCGGCAAGGTTGGGTTTGATGCGTGTGGCGGCCTTTGTTAGTGCGCAGAAGTAAATCATGACTCGACTGCTCTTACCGACTTATGAGCAGATTTTATTTTGGCGAAATGTTTAAAGCGCTTTGAACTCTGAGTATCAATTGCCCACCAAGCGAATCATCTCTGCCACCATCGCCAGCCTGCGCGGGATGCGATCTATCAAGATGTACTCCTCTAACTCAGAATGGGCGTTGCCGCCGGGTCGGCCCATGTTTTCGATGACGGGTTTGCCACTTTGCGCGGCCCAAGCGGCGTCTGTGCCGCCGAAGGTGCGGGGGATGAACTCGATTTCGCCGCCGAGTTGGGTGTAGATGCTTTTAGCCAGTTCAGCCATTTGCTTGCCTGCGCTGGACGCGTTGAAGGGAGGAAAGCCCTCGCCGTCTTGCACGCCGAGGCGGGAGCTGGAGAATTTCTTTTTGTCGATGAGGGCGCGGATGTGCCTGGAAAATTGCTCAAAGGTGGGCATATCGGGTACGCGCACGTCGGCGCTGGCGGTGGCGTCGGGCAGGCCGTCGGCCTTGATGGTTCGGCCTTCTGTTGCGTTGGTTGAAATGGAAGCGCCTGACACTTGCACTTGCGTGGCCAGCGCAATAATTTTGGCCTCTAAAGCTTTTAGATCAAGCGATTTGGGCGCGGCGATTTCAAGTGCCGCAGTGCCACGGTCTGGAATGATGTTGCCCACCAAGCCGCCACCGGCTCTGCGCCATTGGCGTTGCACGCCCACCTCCGCGCCAAGCAGCGAAGAGATTCGCGCCACT
>CAISIP010000434.1 GCA_903885415.1 uncultured beta proteobacterium | reverse complement strand
AGTTTTGCATGTCGCTGATGCGCGCCGACAACCGCGCGCGCTTCAAGGCCGACGAGCGTGCCTATCTGGACGAATGGCCGATGAGCGAGGCGCAGAAGCAGTCGGTCCTGGCGCGCGACCTGAATCGCGCTATTTCTCTGGGTGGGAATATCTATTTTCTGGCCAAGATCGGCGCCACCGATGGCAAGAGCTTCCAGCAGATGGCGGGCAGCATGACCGGGATGACCGAGGACGAATACCGCGCGATGATGGTCGGTGGCGGTCGCTCGGTGCAGGGCAACCGCTACATCGGCGAGGACGGCAGCGCACAGGCGCACCGCCAGCCCCAGGGCAGCGCCAGCAGGCCGCACGGCGGCGCCCATGAAGAAGCGGGGCGCTGAAATGGCCCGCATCACTGCCAGCGTGTACACCTCGCATGTTCCGGCCATCGGAGCGGCACTCGATCTTGGCAAGACCGATGAGCCCTACTGGCAGCCGGTTTTCAAGGGCTACGACTTCTCCAGACAGTGGCTCAAGGACAACCGGCCGGACGTGATCTTCCTGGTATTTAACGACCATGCGACCGCCTTCAGCCTGGACATGATCCCGACCTTTGCCATCGGGACTGCCGCGTCGTACCAGCCGGCCGACGAGGGCTGGGGGCCGCGACCGGTTCCGGTGGTGCAGGGGCACCCGGAGCTGTCGGCGCACATCGCGCATTCGGTGATCCAGCAGGACTTCGACCTCACCATTGTCAACAAGATGGACGTCGACCATGGTCTGACCGTACCGCTGAGCCTGATGTGCGGGCAGCCCGCTGCGTGGCCCTGCCCGGTTATTCCTTTTGCGGTCAACGTGGTCCAGTACCCGTTGCCATCGGGGCGGCGCTGCTTTGAGCTGGGCAGGGCGATCCGCAAGGCGGTGGATTCCTACGACGCTCCGCTCAAGGTGCAAATCTGGGGTACTGGCGGAATGAGCCACCAGCTGCAGGGCGCGCGCGCGGGGCTGATCAACAAGGAATTCGACGCCGCCTTTCTGGACCGGCTTATCGCCGATCCTTCCGGGCTGGCGCAGCTGCCGCATATTGACTATGTCCGCGAGGCCGGCTCCGAAGGCATCGAACTGGTGATGTGGCTGATAGCGCGTGGCGCCATGGACGATGTGGCGGGTGGCGCAAGCCCGCGTGTTGCGCACCGTTTCTACCATGTGCCGGCGTCGAACACGGCCGTCGGACACCTCATTCTGGAAAACCAACACCCATGACAAAGACCATCAAAGTCGCTCTGGCGGGCGCCGGCGCTTTCGGCATCAAGCATCTGGACGGCATCCGGAATATCGACGGCGTGGAGGTGGTCTCGCTGGTTGGGCGCGAGCTGGAAAAGACCCGGGCAGTGGCCCAGCAGTACGGCATCGCGCATGTCACGACCGACTTGGCGCAGAGCCTGGCGATGCAGGAAGTCGACGCCGTGATCCTGTGCACGCCGACCCAGATGCACGCGGCCCAAAGCATGGCCTGTCTGAACGCAGGCAAGCATGTGCAAGTCGAAATACCGATGTCCGACACCCTGCAAGGCGCACGCGACCTGGTTGCACTGGCCAAGCGCAGCGGGCGCGTGGCGATGTGCGGCCATACCCGGCGCTTCAACCCCAGCCACCAGTATGTGCACCAGGCGATCGCCGCGGGCCGGTTCGCCATCCAGCAGATGGACGTGCAGACCTATTTCTTTCGCCGCACCAACATGAATGCCCTCGGCCAGCCGCGCAGCTGGACCGACCATCTGCTGTGGCACCACGCCGCGCACACCCTGGATCTGTTCGCCTACCAATGCGCAAGCCCGATCGTCAAGGCCAGCGCGATGCAGGGGCCGATTCATCCGGCGCTGGGAATCGCGATGGACATGAGCATCCAGGCCAAAACCGCCAGCGGCGTCATCTGCACGCTGTCGCTGAGTTTCAACAACGACGGGCCTCTCGGAACGGTGTTCCGCTACATTGGCGACACCGCCACCTATATCGCCCGCTACGACGACCTGTACAGCGGCAAGGAAGAGAAGATCGACGTCTCCACCGTGGCGGTCTCGATGAATGGTATCGAGCTGCAGGACCGCGAATTCTTCGCCGCTATCCGCGAGGGCCGCGAACCCAATTCCAGCGTCGCAGCCGTGTTGCCCTGCTACCAGGTGATGCACGAACTTGAGCAGCAGATGGCCTGAACGCCGTCCGACCGAGAGGCAAGCAACGCGCCGCGGTGGTTCCCGCTGCAGGCCCGATAACAATGACAACCAGGAGAGCCACCATGTCACTGCGAAAGATTGGACCGCTACAGGTCGGCGCCATCGGACTGGGCTGCATGAACCTGAGCCAGGGCTATGGCGCGCGCCCCTCCGACGAGCAGGGCGAACGGGTCCTGCTGGCGGCGCTCGATGGCGGTGTAGATTTCTTCGATACCGCTGCGCTATACGGTTTCGGCCACAGCGAGGAGCTGATCGGCCGGGTGCTCAAGGCGCACCGCAGCCGCTTCACGCTGGCGAGCAAGGGCGGCATGGCCGGCGTCAGCTTCCCTGATGGGGTCAAGCGCGTGATCGACGGCAGTGCGCAAGCGATACGGCGCAACTGCGAGGACAGCTTGCGTCGGCTGCAGACAGACGTCATTGACCTCTACTATCTGCACCGCTGGGACAAGCGCGTACCGATCGAAGACAGTGTTGGCGCCATGGCCGACTTGGTCAGCGCCGGCAAGGTACGCGCGCTCGGGCTGTCCGAGGTCTCCTGTGCCACGCTGCGCCGCGCGCAGGCGGTGCATCCGATTGCCGCCGTGCAGTCGGAATACTCGCTATGGACGCGTAACGCCGAAATCGGCGTGCTCGACCTTTGCCGGGAACTCGGCGCAGCCTATGTCGCTTTCAGCCCGGTGGCGCGCGGCTTCCTGTGCGCCGAGCAGTTCGACCCGCAGGCGCTGCTGCCCAACGACCTGCGCCGCTCGATGCCGCGCTTTCAGGGCGAAGCCTATGTGGCGAATCTGAAGGTGCAGGCTGCTTACACCCGCATTGCCCGTGCGGCGGGCTGCACGCCGGCCCAGCTGGCGCTGGCCTGGCTGCTGCATAAGGCGCCGCACATTGTGCCGATACCCGGAACCACCAGCGTTCCCCATCTGCGCGAAGACCTGGCAGCCGCCGACATCCGCCTCAGCGCCGAGGTGATGGCGCAACTCGAAGCCACCGTGAACACCGGTTCGATCACCGGTCAGCGCTACAGCCCGCAGGCCAGCGGCGAGGTCGATACCGAGGCCCTTTGACCTCCGGCCGGCGCCGAGCGCTTCAGCCCCTGCGCTGGCCGGTCAGCATGTACAGCCCCGCGCCGACCACCAGTACGATGCCGGCGCAGGCCATCGGGTTGGGCACCTCGCCCCAGACCGCCCAGCCCAGCGCCAGCGCGAACAGCAGGCCGGTGTAGCGAAAAGGCGCAACGACGCTGAGTTCGCCGCTGCGCATGGCGATGATGATCAGGTAGTAGGCGACGCTCAGAAAAGCGCTGGCGCCGAGCAGCAACGCCATCTGCTGCGGGTTAACGCTGTGCCAGCCCTGCCAGACGACCAGCGCGCCGGACAGCAGCGTCACGGTGGTGGAGGTGCTCACCGTCATCAGGATCGGTGGGACCGATTCGGGAATCACCCGGGTCATGAGGTCGCGCCCGGTATGGATCAGCGTGCCGGTGACACACAGAATCGACCAGGCGTTGAACGCATCGGCTGCGGGCTGGATGATCAGCAGCACGCCCGCGAAGCCGCCTGCAATCGCCAGCCACCGGGCGGGTAGCACCCGCTCGCGCCAAGCGAGCACCGAAAACACGGTGATGAACAGTGGCGTGGCCATGCTGATGGCGGTCGCGTTGCCGATCGGCATATGGAACAGCGAGCCGAGGTAGGTCAGCGTTCCCAAGGCGTCGAGCAACGAGCGCTGCAGCACCCGACGGTCGAGCAGGTGGCGCAGCGCCTTGACGTGACCAGGGGCAGGGCGCAACAGGCCCATGGCCTGCGCCACCGCCAGCAACATCAGCGTGGCCATAAACCCGCGGATGAAGATCAGCTGCGCGGCAGGCAAGGACTCGCTCACGGTCTTGACGATGGCATCGTTGGCCACGAAGCTCGCCATGGCCAGCGCAATCGCGGTGATGCCGCGGCGGTTGGATTGGGTGCGCTGCAGCGGCGTGGCGGGGCTGGGCATGGTCACCGATGGTAAGGCTCTCGACACCCGGAGTGCCACGGGTCCCGGCGATCGGGTAAATTCCACCCTTTACTTGGACGCACCCGTTTCGAAGCCCATGCAGACATCCACCCCGGCACGATCGATCAGGCTCACCGGTGCCTCCAACTTTCGTGACCTCGGTGGCTATGCCGGCCATGGCGGGCGCACGCTGAAGTGGCGGCGGCTGTTTCGCTCGGACCATCTGGGTGCGCTGAACGACGCCGACATAGCGCTGCTCAAGGCGCTGGGCTTGGAACGTGCCTGCGATTTCCGTGGCGCCGACGAGCGCCTGCAGCAGGTCTGCGCGATTCCTGGTCTACCGGTCCATTCGCTGGCAATCGACCCCACCGTGGTGCAGGCGATGAAGGCCCTGATGGGGTCTGGCGGCATCCTGTCTGCAAGCGACACGGTGCGGCTGATGCAAGATACCTACCGCGCCTTTGTGCACCACCATGCGCACCGATTCGCCGAGCTGTTCGTCCATTTGCTGCGCGGCGATGGGCCGCTGGTATTTCACTGCACGGCGGGCAAGGATCGCACCGGTTTTGCCGCTGCACTGGTACTGATGAGCCTGGGCGTTTCGCGCACGGTCGCAATGCAGGACTATCTGCTCACCAACGCGCTTTACCGCATGCCGGACGCGGCCTCCAGCTCCTTGCCGCAGGAGGCGCTGCAGGTGCTGTGGCGGGTGCAGGAAGGCTTTCTGAACGCCGCGCTCGAGGCGGTCGACGCCGACTTCGGTGGGCTTTCAAACTATCTGGACACAGCGCTGGGCGTCGGGCGGCGCGAGCGCGAGCGCCTGGCCGAGCTCTACCTGCAGCCCTGAGCGGCGCGGACGGTGGTGCGGCGCATAAAAAAGCCGCGCCGCGGCGAACCAGCGGCGCGGCGGACAGCGGCCCTCGCCTAGAGGTTGTCGGTGAAGCTGCGCAGCTTGTCCGAGCGGCTGGGGTGTTTGAGCTTGCGTAGCGCCTTGGCTTCTATCTGGCGGATGCGCTCGCGCGTGACGTCGAACTGCTTGCCGACTTCCTCAAGCGTGTGGTCGCTGGTCATCTCGATGCCGAAGCGCATACGCAGCACCTTGGCTTCACGCGGCGTGAGGCTGTCCAAAATATCCTTCACCACATCGCGCAAGCCGGCCTGCATCGCCGCCTCCATCGGCGCGGTGTTCGCGCTGTCCTCGATGAAGTCGCCCAGATGCGAGTCGTCGTCGTCGCCGATCGGTGTCTCCATCGAGATCGGCTCCTTGGCAATCTTCATGATCTTGCGGATCTTCTCTTCGGGTATCTCCATACGCTCGGCCAGCACGCTGGCGTCGGGCTCGAAGCCGAACTCCTGCAGATGCTGGCGGCTGATGCGGTTCATCTTGTTGATGGTCTCGATCATGTGCACCGGTATGCGGATGGTGCGCGCCTGGTCGGCGATCGAACGGGTGATCGCCTGGCGTATCCACCAGGTCGCATAGGTCGAGAACTTGTATCCGCGGCGGTACTCGAACTTGTCGACTGCCTTCATCAGGCCAATGTTGCCTTCCTGGATCAGGTCCAGGAACTGCAGGCCGCGGTTGGTGTATTTCTTGGCGATCGAAATCACCAGCCGCAAGTTGGCCTCGATCATCTCCTTCTTGGCTGCGCGCGACGAGGACTCGCCCTCGTTCATTCGCTTGTTGATGTCCTTCAGCTGGTCCAGTGGCACAACGACGCGCGATTGCAGGTCGCTGAGCTTTTGCTGCAGGTCCTGCACCGGCGGAATGTTGCGCCCCATGATCGGGCTCCATGGCTTTCCCGCGGCAGACTGCTTCTCGATCCATTTCTGGTTGAGCAGCTGGCTCGCGACCTTGTTGCCGTGCTTGTCGCGGCCGCTGAAGTCGGCGATGAAATATTCCTGCGGATAGCCGCACTTGTCGACGATGATGCGGCGCAGTTCGCGCTCCTTCTTGCGGATGTCGTCGACCTGCGCGCGCACCATGTCGCACAGCTTCTCGATCGCCTTGGCGGTGAAGCGAATCGACATCAACTCGTCGCTTAAAGCGCGTTGCGCCTTCACATAGGCCGGCGTTCCGTAGCCTTCCCGGTCGTAGATTTTGTGGACCTTTTCAAACAGGTCGCGCAGCGTGTCGAAGCGGACCAGCGCCTCCTTCTTCAGCTCTTCGAGTTTCTTGGTCAAGGCCTTGGAGCCACCCTTGCCGTCGTCGTCGTCCTCGGCGTCGAACTCGTCAAAGTCCTCTTCGGCCACATAGTCGTCGGCTTCGTTGGGGTTGGAAAAGCCGTCGACGACGGTCGTGATGACCACCTTGCCTTCACGGATCTCTTCTCCCAGGCGCAGTATTTCGGCGATGGTGGCGGGGGACGCCGAGATCGCCTCCATCATCGCCATCAGGCCGCCTTCGATGCGCTTGGCAATTTCGATCTCGCCTTCACGGGTCAGCAGTTCCACCGTTCCCATTTCGCGCATGTACATGCGCACCGGGTCGGTCGTACGGCCGAACTCGCTGTCGACGGTCGACAACGCGGCTTCCGCCTCTTCTTCGGCTTCTTCCTCCGTCGCCGCAGTGGCGCCGGT
>CAISIP010000433.1 GCA_903885415.1 uncultured beta proteobacterium | reverse complement strand
CACCCTGTATCTGCCAGCGCAGTCGACGCTGCTCGCCGACGGTGCTGGGTCGTCCAATAGCCGGATTCACCGCGGGGGCAAGGGCAAAGCCGTTCAAGTTGCCAAGCGTTAGCCTTCAGGCGCCGAACCGTTTCTTGGCAAGCGTCGCAAAATCGTTGGTGAAACTGCGCGCCAGATTCACCTCCGCCAGCTTGAACGCAGGATCCAGCGCAGCGACCGTGCGCAGTGCGGTCCTGGCGCCCTCTTCGGGAATCAGACCATCGAGCGCAATCGTTTCCCGGACCTTGTTGAAGGACGCCAGGTAAAGCCCGCGGTCGCCTAGAAAATAGGATTCGGGCGACACCTTGATGATGTCGCTTGGTCCCGCAGTCTGCAGCCACTTGAGCGCGCGGACCACCGCGTTGGCCAGTGCCTGGGCCGTTTGCGCGTTTTTTTGCAGGTAGGCCGCCGTCGCGTACAGGCACGCAGCGGGCATCGGGCCGCCAAAGAGTTCCTGGGTTCCCTTGAGCGCGCGGGTGTCGGCGACGATGCGCAGCTCGCCCTTTTGTTCGAGCATGCTGATCGCCGTCTCCATATGGCTGATCGCGTCGACTTGGCCTGATCGTAGCGCGGCCACCGCTGCCACATAACCGCCGAGTTCGACAAAGCCCACCTGCTGCGCCGGTACGCCATCGCGCGCCAGTGCAAGGCGTGCCACCATGTCGCTTGCCGAGCCAAAGGACGACACGCCAATCCTGCGACCCTTGAGGTCGGCGGCCGACTTGTAGGCCGGCAGCGCCCGCACGGACACGCCTAACGCAACCTGTGGGGCACGGCCCAGCAGAACAAAGGCCGTCAAAAAGCCGCTTTTGGCCTGCGCTGTCAGCGTGCTTTCAAATGCGCCTGCGACGACATCGGCGGAGCCATCTGCCAGCGCCTGATGCGCCTTGGCCGGTCCGCCCGCGTCGCGCAACTCGACATCGAGACCCTCGGCCGCAAAGAACCCCCGGCGGTCGGCGATTCGCAGCGGCAACAGATGAAAGGTCGGCTCAGCGCCGGCGAGCAGCAGTCTGAGCTTGATCGGCCTGGGCTGCGCCCAGGCGCCGCTCGCACCCACACCGGCCAGCGAAAGTGCAGACGCCAACCATTTCCGTCTGCCAAAGCGCAGCGGTTGCATTGCCCCTTGCTCCAAAAAAGTCATTGGCTGCGAGGCTACCAAGGATGGAAGAAAAGCGCATCGGTAACTTCCCTAGCGGGTTTCTACTTAAGGGAAATCACTGCGTTGCGCCGTCCGGCGCCAGTGCGCAGGGCAGACGCCGCTTCAGGCGGGTAGAAAAATCGCGATATTGACCGCCAGGGCCGACACCCAGACCACCGAACGCGCGCTCGCCCATCCCGCCAGGTAACAGCCGATGTAAGCCAAACGCAGTCCGATGTAAGCGCAAGCCAGTGTGTCGAGCCGGCCCTGCTCTGCGCCGATTTGATGGGCAATCACCACCGCTCCGATGAAAAACGGCAACGCCTCAAAGCCGTTGGCATGCGCCCGGTCGGCGCGCGCGCGCCAGCCGGTCTGACCTGCCAGCCAGCTTCGGGGGTCGCCGTTGTCGTAGCCGCCATGGCGCACCGGCTTTCCGGCGCCGGTGGCTTTGGCCAGGCCGACACAGAGGATGGGTAGCAGTGCGGCTACCAGAACGCACCAGTAGGCCAGCGTTAAATGGGCATGGTTCATAGCTTGGGCAATGGGTTGGGATGGGCGTTGAAATTGAACGAATCAGGAGCCGTTGCCTGGGCACTAGCGTCGGTCGACCAGCGCGTGGGCGATGGTACCGAGGTCGACATACTCGAGCTCGCTGCCCGCCGGAACGCCGCGCGCGAGCCGGGTCATGTGCAGTCCGCGCGCGTGCAGCGCCTCGCGGATGACATGGGCCGTTGCCTCGCCTTCGGCGGTGAAGTTGGTCGCCAGGATCACCTCGGTCACGACGCCGTCGGCGGCCCTGTCGAACAGTTTCTTCAGGCCGATGTCCTTGGGTCCGATGCCGTCGAGCGGGCTGAGCTTTCCCATCAGGACAAAGTACAGGCCCTTGTAGGCGGCAGTTCTCTCAACGGCGGACTGGTCCGCTGGCGTCTCGACCACGCACAGGCGCGACCCGTCGCGCCGCTCGTCCAGGCAGGTGGCGCAGACTTCGGCCTCTGTGAATGTGTGGCAGCGCGCGCAATGGTGGACCGATTCGCAGGCGTTGGCCAGTGACAGCGAAAGCGCCCGAGCGCCTGCGCGGTCGTGCTGGAGCAAATGAAAAGCCATGCGCTGCGCCGACTTCACGCCCACGCCGGGAAGCCGGCGCAGCGCCTGTATAAGGCCGTCGAGGGCGTTGGTGTCGGCCACTGCGCTTGCTGCCTAAAACGGAAACTTCATGCCGCCGGGCAGGCCGGGCATGCCCGCCGTGAGCTTGCCCATCTTTTCGTTCGAGGTCTCTTCCGCCTTGCGCACCGCAGCGTTGAACGCAGCAGCCACCAAGTCTTCCAGCATATCCTTGTCCTCCGCCAACAGGCTAGGGTCGATGGTGACCCGACGAACATCGTGTTTGCAGGTCATCAGCACCCTGACCAGGCCGGCGCCGGATTCGCCACTGACCTCGATATGGGCCAGCTCATCCTGCGCCTTCTTCATGTTGTCCTGCATCGCCTGCGCCTGCTTCATCAGACCCGACAGTTGTCCTTTATTGAACATGGTTTTCCTTAGGTGTCAATTCAATTCAATCCGATGCATCGCACTTCGGACCGATGCGGTGCGGCGATAGGCAGCTTGCGTTCAAAGCGGCTTGATGCTACCAGCGACGATTTTCGCCCCAAAATCGCGCATCATCGACTGCACGAAGGGGTCGTCAAAAATGATTTTCTCGGCGCCGAGCTGCCGCTCGGCGGCGGCGGCCGCGTTGCGCCTAGCCGGGCTATCCGTCACCCGGCCGATTTCGACTGCCAGCGTGACCGCGTAGCCAAGCGCCTGCAGTGCGCTGGCCAGCCGATCGCGGCTATTCGCCTGGTTGAGCGACTCGCGTTCCACCCGCAGCAGCCACTGATCGGTATCGCGCGCGACCAATTGCGACTGCAGCGCGAGCTCGCGCACCAGCGCAACGACAGCGTCTGCGGCGACCAGTTGCTGAACAATCGGGTGCCAGAAATCACCCTCCTCGGTCGGCTGCAGCGCCGACTGCGCCACCGGATTTTGCGCAGCCGCTTCGTTACGCGAGTCCGCCTGAATCCGAACCGGAACGGCAACAACGCCGGCAAACGGCGGCGCAGGCACCTCATGGCCGCCCTCGCCACCAGGCGACTGCGCGCCAGCGGCGTCGATGCCCGAAGTGCGAACCGGTAGCACACGGCCGGGCGGCAGCGCGGTGGCCACCACCGCGCGGGCTGGCGGCGGCGCCTTTGGCGGAGTCACCAGCGTTG
>CAISIP010000432.1 GCA_903885415.1 uncultured beta proteobacterium | reverse complement strand
GCACGCTGGTCGGCGAGCTGCGCGAATGGTTGTGGGCCAACGGGTTTTTCACCAGCCGTCTGCGCGCCGGTCAGGATGAAAACCAGCCCGAGGTAGCGAAATTTCGCGACTACTTCGACTACGCCGAGCCGATCTGCAGGGTGCCGTCGCACCGCGCGCTGGCGGTATTGCGTGGCCGCTCGCTCGAGATCCTCGATGTGCAGCTCGCCTTGCCCGACGCCGCTGCGAGCGCCAGCGCGGGCGCTGGAAAAGCCGCACCCGCGCTGGCCGAAGTGCGCATTGCTCGCTACATCGGTTGGAGCCACCGCGGCCGACCCGGAGACGATTTCCTGGCGCGCTGCGTGGCCTGGACCTGGCGCGTGAAGCTCAGTCTTTCTACCGAGCGCGACCTGTTCACCCGGCTGCGCGAAGGCGCCGAAGCGGTGGCGATCCGTGTGTTTTCCGATAACCTGCGCGATCTGCTGCTGGCCGCACCGGCCGGCCCGCGGGTGGTGATGGGACTGGACCCGGGAATTCGCACCGGCGTCAAGGTGGCGGTCGTCGACGCCACCGGCAAACTGGTCGACACCGCCACTGTATTCCCCCACGAGCCGCGCCGCGACTGGGACGGCGCGTTGCACCAGCTCGGCCATCTGTGCCGAAAGCACGGCGTCGACCTGATCGCGATCGGCAACGGCAGCGCGAGCCGCGAGACCGACCGGCTAGCCGGTGAGCTGCTGCGCCAGCTTGCGCAAAGCGCCGCCGATGCCGCCGACACGGGAGCCAGCGCAAAGCCGCCCGCCGAGAAGATGGTGGTCAGCGAGGCCGGCGCCTCGGTTTATTCGGCCAGCGCATTTGCCTCGCAGGAGATGCCCGACGTCGATGTCAGCCTGCGCGGCGCCGCGAGCATTGCCCGGCGCTTGCAAGATCCGTTGGCTGAACTCGTCAAGATCGACGCCAAGGCCATTGGCGTCGGACAGTACCAGCACGACCTCAACCAGAGCGAGCTCGCGCGCAGCCTTGATGCCGTGGTCGAGGACTGCGTCAATGCGGTGGGCGTGGACCTCAACACCGCCAGCGTGGCGCTGCTGGGCCGGGTGTCGGGCCTGTCGGCCGGCGTCGCCGCATCGCTGGTTCGCTGGCGCGACGCCCATGGCGGCTTTCGCAACCGCCAGCAGTTGCTCAAGGTGCCCGGCCTCGGACCCAAGAGCTTCGAGCAAAGCGCGGGCTTTCTGCGCATTCGCGGCGGCGACCAACCGCTGGACATGACCGGCGTGCATCCGGAGACCTACGCACTGGTCGAGCAGGTACTGCGCCATACCGGACTGCCGGTGGCGCAGTTGATGGGGCGGCGCGACCTGCTTCAGGGGCTGGCGCCCGAGCTGTTCAGCGCCGCTGGCCTGGGTCTGGCGACGGTGCAGGACATACTGGTCGAGCTGGAGAAGCCCGGACGCGATCCGCGGCCTGACTTCAAGGCCGCGCGGCTCAACGAGGGCGTCCACAGCATCGGCGACTTGCGCGAGGGGATGGTGCTGGAGGGAACGGTGAGCAATGTGGCGGCTTTCGGCGCCTTCGTCGACCTGGGAATTCACCAGGACGGTCTGGTGCACGTCAGCCAGCTCAGCCACCAGTTCGTCAGCGACGCACGCGAGATCGTGAAAACAGGGCTGATCGTTCGGGTCCGGGTGCTGGAGGTGGACCTGCAGCGCAAGCGCATCGCGCTGAGCATGAAGCTTGACGCCCCTGCCGAGCGCGGCGGCGCAGAACTGCGCTTTGAAGCTGCGGGCGCCAGGCAGCGCCAGCCCCGCAGCGCGGCGCCTGCGCAGTCCACTGCAATGGCGTCGGCGTTTGCCCGCCTTGGGCGTTGACCGGGGCCCGCAAGCCGACCGATTGCAGGCACCGCCGACGCCATCTTCCAGGCCCGCCTGCGCATGACCCCGACTAGCAGTAGTGCTGTTCCGCACCCGGTGGCGTTGGGGGCCTTGCTCGCCTCGCAGCCGCAGTTGCCGGCAACGCCGCGAACCGTAGCCCTGTTGCTCAGCGAGCTCGGACGAGCGCAACCCGATCTCAAGACGGTTTCCCAGTTGCTGGGGGGCGACCCGGGCCTTGCCATGCGGCTGCTGCAACTGGCGAACGCGGCCTTCTTCAAGATGCAGCAGCGCGTGCACAGCGTGGCAGAGGCGTTGGCCTTGGTGCGCTTAGGCCATGTGCGAACGATTGCCGCCGCATGTGCCAGCGCAGTGGCGCCGCGCGCGCTACCCGCCGGCCGGTTACAGCAGATCAGCCGTTACAGCGCCGACGCGTCCAGGGTCGCGCGCTCGCTGGCCGGCGCCTTGCATCTGAACCAGCAGTCGGCCTGCAGCGCCGGATTGCTGCACTGCGCGGGCGACCTGGCCATGTGGCTGACGATGCCCGAGACCATGGCGGCGATGGACGGCGCCTGCCAGCCGCTCGATCCGCTGCGCGCGCTCGTGCAGCGTCAGCGCCTGGGATACAACTATGCCGACGCCGGCGCCGGACTCGCCCGCCAGTGGCAATTTCCGCCGGCCATCGTCGCGGCGCTGGCCCAGCACGAGGCGCCCTTGGCGCATGCGGACTGCGAGCCGCTGGCAGCGGTGGTGCATCTGGCGGCATGGCGTGCGCGTTCCCGGGCCGGCGGGCTGAGCCAGCGCGAGATGGCCGTCAGCTTTCCCGGCGCAGTGGGCGAGGTGCTGGGGCTGGACATCGACATGGTGTTGCAGCAGGACCCGATCGACTGGAGCGGGCCGCGCTGAGGCCGGCCGAAGCAGCATGCAGGCACTATGCCTTTATGCCGGTCCGCTGGCGATGCGGCAGATTGCACGCGACGGGCTGCTGGCGCAGCATGTCCGCACCATGGCGGGAGCAGCGGGAGGCCCCAAAGGCTTGGTACTGGGGCCGTTGGACCGTTTCCTGTTCGGCGATTGGTTGGCCCGCAGCGAGCAGCCGCTGGACCTGGTCGGCGCGTCCATCGGCGCATGGCGGATGGCGACCGCTTGCCTGAACGACCCGGCCTCGGCCTTCAAGCGGCTGGAGCAGGACTACATCCGCCAGCATTACGAACCGCCGCCAGGCAGGACAAGGCCGAGCCCCGATAGCGTCAGCCAAGCCTTCGGCGCCAGCCTGCGCTCTTTCTACGGACCGCGCGCGCAGGAGGTCCTGCAGCACCCGCGCTACCGGTTGCACATGATCGCGGCGCGCGGACGTCATCTGCTTCGGCGCGAGCATGCACTCGCAACGCCGCTGGGCTACCTCGGCGCCTTCGTCAGCAATCTGGTGCTTCGCAGGGCAATGGGTGCCTGGCTCGAAAGGGTGGTGTTTTCCAGCCGGACCCAGGTGCCTGGGACGGGCGACACCGGCCTGCCTTTTCGCAGCAACGACTACCGCACGCGCGCCCTGGCGCTCACGATGGACAATTTCCACCCCGCCTTGCAGGCCAGCTGCGCGATCCCCTTCATGCTGCGCGCGGTCAGCAACATTCCCGGAGCGCCTGCCGGCGCCTACTGGGACGGAGGAATCACCGACTACCACCTGCACCTGGATTACGCCGGTGCAAGCCAGGGTCTGGTGCTGTACCCGCATTTCCAGCGCGCCGTGGTTCCGGGATGGCTTGACAAGAGCCTCTACTGGCGCCACAAGCCGACCCGATTTCTGGCCACGACCTTGCTTCTGGCGCCGAATCCCGAATGGGTCCGCACGCTGCCCAACGCGAAGCTGCCGGATCGCCAGGATTTCATGCACTATGGCCGCGACCTGGCGGGCCGGGTCAAGGCCTGGAGCACCTGCGCCAGCGCGAGCGAGCAACTCGCCGACGAGTTCGCCCAGTGGCTGCGTCGTCCCGACCCGGCCCGGCTGCGCCCGCTGTGACGCGGCCGGTGGCAAGCGACAATCGGGGTCTGCCTGTATCGCCAACCCGCAAGCCCGCCATGACCCGCTACCTGACAGCCGCCCTGTACAAGTTCGTCGAACTGCCGGACTTCGCCAGCCTGCAGTCGCCGCTGCTGGACCTGTGCCAGCAGCATCAGGTCAAGGGAACGCTGTTGCTTGCGCCCGAAGGAATCAACGGAACGATCGCCGGGTCGGTAGAAGGCGTTCAGGCGGTGCTGGGCTGGCTACGCAGCGACCCGCGCCTGTCCGACCTGGAACACAAGCAGGCATGGGCCAGCGAGCCGCCATTTCACCGGATGAAGGTCCGGCTCAAGGCGGAAATCGTCACCATGCATGTGGAGGGTGTCAACCCCTCGCGGATGGCAGGGCGCTACGTCAAGGCCCAGGACTGGAACGCGCTGATCGCAGACCCGGAGGTGGTGGTGGTCGACGCGCGCAACGACTACGAAGTGGCCATCGGCAGCTTTCGCGGCGCGATTGACCCCAAGACCCGCAGTTTTTCCGAACTGCCGGCCTGGCTGCAGGCGCAGGCGCAGGACGGGCGCGCGTTGGCCGCCAAGGATGGCAGGAAGCCGCGCGTCGCGATGTTCTGCACCGGTGGCATCCGCTGCGAGAAGTCGACCGCCTATCTGCGCATGCAGGGCTATGAAGAGGTCTACCACCTGCAGGGTGGAATCCTGAAATACCTGGAAACGGTGGAGCCGCACAACAGCCTGTGGCAGGGAGAGTGCTTTGTCTTCGACGAGCGGGTGTCGGTCGGGTACGGACTCAAGCCGGGTCCGCTGGAGCTGTGCCGATCGTGCCGCCGACCGCTGGGCGACGCCGAGCGGTCTTCGCCGCAATACGAGGCGGGGATCGCCTGCCCGCACTGCTTCGGGTCCAAGACGGCGGAACAAAAACGCGGTTTTGCCGAGCGCCAGCGCCAAGTCGCGATCGCGCGCGGACGCTCGCAGTTGCATGTGGGCGCAACGATGCCGGCCAGAAACGGAGCAGGGAAGGGACCGGGCTGACCGGCCCTTCGTCCTACATGGCTTGGTCCAGCATGGCGCGGTAGTCGTCCGCGCTGGCGCTGCGCGGCCCGGTCTTGTGGCAGTGGTCCGCCAGCGCCCCGGTGACGATCTGCTCGAACTGCGCCTTCTCGACGCCCATAGCGGACAGGCCCTTGGGCAGACCGAGGCGCGCGTTCATGTCGGTGATGGCGGCCCCGAGGTCGGTCGCGCTGACCAGCCCCATCGCGCGGGCCATACGCTGCAGACGGCGCTCTTTTTGCATCGACTCGGCGCCGGCGTTGAAGGCCAGTACGGCGGGCAGAAACATCGCGTTGAGCGTTCCGTGGTGCAGGCGCGGGTCGACGCCGCCCAGGCTGTGGCTGAGTGAATGCACGCAGCCCAGTCCCTTCTGGAACGCCATCGCGCCCTGCATCGACGCGCTCATCAGGTTAAACCGGGCCTCGCGGTCGCCGCCGTCGCGGGTGGCGCGTTCGATATGCGTCCAGCCACGCTCCAACCCGTCGAGCGCGATGCCATCGGCCGGCGGGTTGAACGCCGGCGCCATAAAGGTTTCCATGCAGTGCGCGATCGCGTCCATTCCGGTGGCCGCGGTGAGCCGCGCCGGCAGTCCCAGCGTCAGTTCCGGGTCGCAGATGGCGGCGCGCGGCATCAGATGCCACGAATGGAAACCCAGCTTGCGCCCATCGTCCAGGATCAGGATCGCGCCGCGCGCGACCTCGCTACCGGTGCCGCTGGTGGTGGGCACCGCGATCAGCGGAACGGCCCGCTCGGTAATGCGGTTGGTTCCGCCCTCGATGGTCGCGTAATGCTTGAGCGGGCCGTCGTGGCGCGCGCTGATGGCCACGCCCTTGGCGCAGTCGATCGCCGAACCGCCACCCACGGCGATCAGCCCGTCGCAATGGCCGGCGTGGAAGGCTGCCGTGGCAGCACGCACCGCTGCCTCGGTCGGGTTCGAAGGCGTCTGATCGAAAACCGCGACCTCCATAGCGGGCATTGCGTCAAGTGCCTTTTGCACAATGCCAGCAGCACGCACGCCGCGGTCGGTGACGAGCAGCGGCCGTTCGATGCCGACGCGCTCGCATTCCTGGCGCAGCAAGCGGATGGCGCCGAATTCGAACTGGATCTGGGTCAGGTAATGGATCAGGGCCATGGCTGCGTACGGTTAGGATGGGTGACCCGTACGACTGTAACCGCCTGCCATGAGCCAACCCCATCGTTCCGAGTTTCGCCTGCTGCATCGCCTGCGCGTGCGATGGGCCGAGATCGACCTGCAGCGCATCGTCTTCAATCCGCATTACCTGATGTATATCGACACCGCCTTCACCGCGTACTGGCGCGCGATGGCGATGCCCTATGAATCGATACCTGCGCTGCTCGGCGGCGACCTGTACGTGAAGAAGTCGACGCTGGAGTACCACGGGTCGGCGCATCTGGACGACCTGCTCGACATCGGCGTTCGCTGTGAGCGCGTCGGCAACTCGTCGATGGGTTTTCGTTGCGGCGTTTTTTGCGGCGAGACGCTGCTGGTCAGCGGCGAACTGGTCTATGTGTTTGCCGACCCGGCTGCGCAAAGTGCCAGACCGGTACCGCAAACTCTGCGCGCGATGCTGCAGGACTTTGAGGCCGGCGCGACGATGTTCGACACAGCGATTGGAAGCGGGGCCGAACTCGGCGCGCAGGCCGGCGCGCTGCGACAGGAGGTATTGGGCGACGCGCTGCGCATGGCCGACTGCGCAAACGATGCCGCGCAGGATGCTGCGGCGGTCCATGTGCTGCTGCGCAATCGGCTCGGACAGGCGCTGGCGACCGGCCGCTTGGCGCAGCAAGGCCTGGCAGTCGGCGGTGATGCGTGCATAGCCTGGATTGCCGTGACGCGCTCTATGCGCGACAGCGGCCTGGGCAGCGCGGTGGTGCAGGCGCTGGTGCAGCAGGCCCGTACGCGCGGCGACCGGCGGCTGACCCTGTGCACGACGATGGGCGCCAAGGGATTCTGGGAACGGATGGGCTTTGTCGCTAGCGGCGAAGCCGTGTTGCAGGCGGGGCTTGCCCACCAGACCATGGTGCGCTCGCTGACGCCGGCGTAGGTCGGCGCCTGACGCGGCGCCGGCAGCCTTACAACAGCGCCAGCACGGCCGCGGCAAATGCCTGTGGGGCTTCCTGCGGCAGGTTGTGGCCCGCGACCGGTACAACCCGACGCTCGTAGCGGGCAGAAAAATGTCGTCCATGGTTTTCGCAGCCATCGGCGGGCATCACGCCGTCTGCGGCGCCGACCATGGCAATGGCGGGAACCCGGATGCGCGGTTGCGCAGCCAGTTGCTGTTCGATCGATTCGAGTGCCGGGTCGCCCGGGACCAGTCCGTAACGGTGGCGGTAGGAATGGATCACGACGTCGACGAAGTCGGGGTTGGCGAAGGACGCTGCGCTGCGCTCAAACGTGGCGTCGTCGAAACGCCAGTTCGGCGACCACAGGCTCCACAGCAGTTTGCACAGGGCCTCGCGGTTACGTTCCAGTCCGGTGCGACCGCGCGCGCCGTGGAAGTAGTACTGGTACCACAGGCGCAGTTCGGCTTGCGGCGAGATCGGCGTGCCGGAAAGCGCTATGTTCTGCAGGTTGTAGCCGTTGACCGTTACCAGGGCGCGCACCCGCTCGGGCCACAGCGCCGACACAATGCAGGCGGCCCGGCCGCCCCAGTCGTAGCCGGCGAGCGCGGCGCTCGTGAGGCCGAGCGCGTCGATGAAGCTGCGCAGATCATCGGCCAGCGCCGCCTGCTGGCCCGAGCGCGGTGTTCCGGCGTGCAGGAATCGGGTCGGCCCGAAACCGCGCAGGTAGGGCACAACGACCCGGCAGCCCGAGGCGCGCAGCAGCGCGCCCACGTCGTCGTAGGCATGCACATCGTAGGGAAAGCCGTGCAGGAGGATGACCGGCACACCGGCGCTGTCGCCGCTATCGTGGTACGCGACCCGCAGCGACCCGGCGTCTAGCTGTTTAAACATGTTGAAACTCCCAGAGCCATACGGCAGTCCATTTTTTTACTGGAAATTGACCGAATACAATGATTCACGGGTAAATTTACGTCAATTTTCTCGAAACTATTATCAATAGGGGGCTTTGTGAGGCTTTTGATCCCGGTGGTTCTTTCCTGTGTCCTGGCCGCCTGCGGTGGCAGTGAACATTCCGCCGATGCGCCTGCTGGAACAATGAAGACGCCGCTGGCGGTGAGCAGCACTTCAGCGGCCGGCGTCGTCATCCAGGTCTATCAGGCGCTGTACGGCAAGGCGCCGGGCTACACCGACTACAGCACCTACCTGGCACAGGCGAGCGCCAGCAACCAGGTCTTTGCCAACGCGCTGGTGGCCAACTTCGCATCCATCAGCGACCAGACGCTGGCGCTGCTGGTGCTCAACAACCTCG
>CAISIP010000431.1 GCA_903885415.1 uncultured beta proteobacterium | reverse complement strand
CCTTTTTTCATGGCCCTGCCGAATCGCAGTGCGCAGGCCATAATTGTTTGGTTTTGCCATTTGTAGCTAAAATAAGGCGGCGATTTTCCGCGGCGCTGCAGGCCATCGGTGGATTTTTCTCCCCCCATTTACCAACCGGGTACCCGACACATGAATGACGCCTACAAACTCCTGCTGGGGCTGGAGATGTCCGACCGCAATGCGGTCGAGCTGCTGCCCTTCGTCACGACGATGCAGCTGCGCGTCAACGAGACCATCTGGCGCAAGGGCGAGCTGGAGCAGCCCTGGACCCATATCGTTTCCGGGCTGGTATGCGCCAGCCTGCCCGACGCGGGCAACGAGCTGGCGGCGGTGAATGTGTACGGGCCGGGCAGCTGGATCGGCGAAGGCTGGCTGGTAGCAGGGTTGCCGTCGGCCTTTGAACATGTGTGCGTGGCGCCGACCCAGGTGCTGCAGGTGCCCAACGACAGGGTGCGCGAAGTGTTCGAAAGTGATCCCGGCTTCTCGCGCTTCATGGCGCGGCTGGTCACATGGCGCTCGCAGCACCATGCGGAGCGGCTCAGCCTGATGGGAAACGGCAGCCTTCCGCTGCGCGTGGTGCTGGGTCTGGCATTGCTGGCCGAGGCCTTGCAAAGCGGCGCATCGCACCAGTCTGCGCCCCAGCCGCCAGAGTCGCTGTTGATCCCGCTGACCCAGACCCAGCTCGCCGGGATACTGCGTATCTCGCGGGGCGTATTTTCAAGCTGTGTGCAGCAGCTCGCAACCATCGGCTGGGCCCGGGTGACCTACTCGTCGGTGCAACTGCTGAACCTGGAGAAGTGGCGGGCATTTTCGAGCTCGCTGCGCAAGAGCCGCTCGGGACTCGTGAAGCCGAGCATGGACGAGCTGCTGGCCGTTCTGCTTGACGGCCCGACCAAGGCGCTAGCGGGCCGATACCTCGCCGCCCTGGGCTCACCCACCCAACACGAGGCGAGCGAGCCCTCGCTGCTCAAATAAGCCGTTTTCAACCCGGCCGGGCGCGTGCCGGCCCGCTCAAAAGGCCACCTTCGGGTGGCCTTTTTTCTTGTGTAAACGGGAAGATACGCCGTCGTATCAGGCAAACATCTGCCTATTTTTGCTGTTTTTTGTCTAAGTTTCTTTAAACATTGCTCAAGAAACACATTCATGCGCCGATTCACTGGTGGACAGGAAACGGTTTAGCCAATTCTTGTGAATTGAACCCACCCCCTATTGCAGGAGCAACCTCATGACCGTCATCAACACCAACATCAGCGCGATTCTGGCCCAGAACTCAGCCCGCACCTCCGGGCTCAAGCTGGCCACCGCCATGGAGCGCCTGTCCACCGGCGTGCGCATCAACGCCGCCAAAGACGACGCCGCAGGCCTGGCCATCAGCACCCGCATGACCGCCGAGATCAAGGGCCTGGCCGGCGCCGTGCGCAACGCCAACGACGGCATCTCCCTGACCCAGACCGCTGAAGGCGCCCTGGAGTCGATCAACAACAACCTGCAGCGCATCCGCGAACTCGCCGTGCAGTCGTCAAACTCCACCAACTCCGCCTCCGACCGCATGTCGCTGCACAACGAGGCCCGCCAACTCGTCGACGAAAT
>CAISIP010000430.1 GCA_903885415.1 uncultured beta proteobacterium | reverse complement strand
GTAATTTCTTGGAAGACCCAGAAAAAGCACTGGGTCCGATGGTCGAGAAGGTCGCTGTTCAGCGGGCCGAGGCGATCATGCAGCAGCAGATCGGCCGCATGAAAGAAGAGTTCGCCCGACGCGGCGTCACCATCTGCCTGCACCTCGATCCGGCGGTGCCGCCGGTGCTCGTTGACGCGCTGATGCTCGAGCAGATCATCCGCACCCTGGCCGCCAATGCCGCCGATGCCATGCCCAGGGGCGGGGTGATCGGCATCAGCAGCCGCGCCGCCCGGGGCGCAAACCACATCGAGATCAGCGTCGCCGACACCGGTGTCGGCATCCCGGCCGCGCAGCTCAAGCGCGCTTTTGTCGTGCCACGCAGCACCAAAAAACACGGCCTGGGCATCGGCCTGCCGCTGGTCGGGCGCACCCTCGAAAGAATGGGCGGCGGCATCCGTGTGCGCAGCACGCCCGGCTGCGGCACCACTGTCACCATCACCCTTCCACTCACCGCATCGGGAACCCAATCATGATACCGACCGTCCTTTTGATCGAAGATGAACCCACGCTGGCGAGAAACATCTGTTTTTTTCTTGAGCGCGAGGGTCTGGCCGTCGAGATGGCGTCCAGCGGCGAAGCCGGCCTGGAATTGTTCGAGCAGTTCAAGCCGCAGGTGGTGCTGCTCGACTACGGCCTGCCCGGCATCGACGGCCTCGAGGTGCTCAGCCGCATTATGGCCAAAGCCCCGCGCACCCGCGTCATCATGCTGACCGGCAGCGGCAACGAACAGACTGCGGTCAAGGCGCTCAAGGGCGGCGCCGCCGATTACCTGAAAAAACCGATGGAGCTGGCCGCGCTGCGGCTGGTGATAGACCGCGCGCTACAGCGCCGGCGCAGCGAAGATGTGCCCGAGGGTATGCGTGCGGTACGTCATGCCGGCATCATGGACACACTGCAGAGGCGCCGTAAAGGCGACCCGCTTGAAGCGCAGACGACCTCCTGGCAGGGAAAATTGGTGGCCGAGCCGCTGCCCTCCGCAAAATCAGTTAAGACCGCAACAGCCATGATCGGGGTTTTGCCAGGGAGGGCGGCGCAGCGCGAAGCGCAGCGCGAGAACGGCCTGTCCGCGCTGGTGGGCGAATCGGCGCCGATGTTTTCGCTCAAGGCGCTGATTGGAAAAATCATCGATGCCGATATGCAACTGTCCGGCACCGACTCGCCGGCGGTGCTGATCACCGGCGAGACGGGCACCGGCAAAGAGCTGGTGGCGCGGGCACTGCACTTCGAGGGCCGGCACCGCGCCGGGCCGTTCATTGAGATCAATTGCGCCGGCATACCGGCCGCGCTGCTCGAAGCGGCGGTGTTCGGCCATGAGCGCGTCGCCTTTACCGATGCCAAAGAGGCCAAGCCCGGCCTGATCGAATCGGCGGCCGGCGGCACCTTGTTCCTTGATGAAATCGGCGACCTCGACCTCGCCCCGCAGGCCAAACTGCTCAAGGTGCTAGAAGCGCGGCGCGTGCGCCGTCTTGGCGCCGTGCAGGAGCGCAGCGTCGACACGCGCTTTCTGGCCGCCACCAGCTGCGCTCTCGAGGCCATGGTGCGCGACGGGCGTTTTCGCGCCGACCTGTACTACCGCTAGCGCATGATCCGTGTGCACGTGCCGGCGCTGCGCGAGCGCGGTGTCGACGTGGTGCGCCTGGCCGAGCATTTTCTGG
>CAISIP010000429.1 GCA_903885415.1 uncultured beta proteobacterium | reverse complement strand
GCGGCTTTCGGCGACCTCAAGCTTCAACGCGGGGGTGGCGCGCCAGATAGCCAGCCGTTCTGCCGACGGACGCAAGAATGCGAGCGCATCGTTCAACGCCACCGTGACCATGCAAGTTCGAAACGATATTGCCGCGACGCTGGGCGCGCGGCGGGTCACGACGAGCGGCAGTGCGTTGCCCTTCACAGAGTCGGCGCTGTTCGCCAATGTCAGCCTGCGGTTCTGAGCCATGTACGAAGAATTTTTTGGTCTGAGCGGCAAGCCATTCCAGCTCAACCCGGACCCCGGTTTCTATTTCGGCAGCAAGCAGCACAAACGCGCCAACGCCTACCTGGAGTACGGACTGCTGCGCAGCGAGGGCTTCATCGTCATTACCGGTGAGGTCGGCGCTGGCAAGACGACCATCGTGCGCGGCCTGCTGGAGGCGATGGACGCCAATGTGCTCACCGCAGCCAGTCTGGTGAGCACCCAACTCGACGCCGAGGACACCTTGCGCCTGGTCGCCGCCGCCTTCGGCGTCGGCGCCAAGGGGCTCTCCAAGGCCGAGCTGCTGATGGCGATCGAGGCATTTTTGGTCACCCAGCTCAGCGAAGGCCGGCGCAGCCTGTTGATCGTCGACGAGGCGCAGAATCTGACACCCCGCGCGGTCGAGGAGTTGCGTATGCTGTCGAACTTCCAGTTCGGAAACCAGGCGCTGCTGCAAACCTTTTTGGTCGGCCAGCCCGAATTTCGCGAGATCCTGCAGCATCCAAGAATGCTGCAGCTGCGCCAGCGTATTACGGCAAGTTGCCACATCGGTCCGCTCGACCTAGAGGAAACCAGTGGCTATATCGCGCATCGCCTCGCCTGCGCAGGCGGGTCGGGTCGGCCGCGCTTTGCAAGCGAGGCTTTGGCCGCCATCTTCAAGTCCAGCGGCGGCATACCGCGGCGCATCAACGCGCTGTGCGACCGGCTGCTTTTGCTCGCTTATCTCGCGGAGCGCGATGCGATTGAAGCGCAAGACGTCACCGAGGTGGTCGACGACATGGCGCGCGAGGCCGGCATGCCCGCTCACGGTCCGCTGGCGGGCCCGCCGCCTGCAGGGGGAGCGGCGTCTGACGGCGACCCGATCCGCCGTCTGGAGAGCGGCATGCTGCGCATTGAGCGCGCCAACCTGCAGATACTGAGCAGCCTGCAAAAACTACTCATGTCGACGGCTCGGGTCTGAGCCATGCATGCCGACCGCCCCGCGCAATTGGTGAACGCCTTGACGGTCGACGTCGAAGACTACTTCCAGGTATCTGCATTTGCCGGCCCGATAGCGCCGTCGAGCTGGGACGCGCGCGAATGCCGCGTCGAGCGCAATGTCGACCGGATACTGGCCCTGCTCGCGGCCGATGGTGTGAAGGCGACATTTTTTACGCTGGGCTGGATTGCCGAGCGTTACCCGGACTTGGTGCGCGCGATCGTCGACGAGGGCCATGAGATCGCAAGCCACGGATACGGGCACGAGCGCGCCAGCGACCTGAGCCAGGCACGCTTCTACGCCGATGTGAACCTGGCGAAGTTGATACTCGAGGATCTGAGCGGTTGCGAGGTCAAGGGCTACCGAGCCCCGAGCTTCTCGATTGGTGCTGGCAATCTGTGGGCCTTCGACAGCCTGGTGCGCGCGGGCTATCGCTACAGCTCGAGTGTCTACCCGATCCGGCACGACCACTACGGGATGCCGGAATCTCCGCGCTATGCCCATCGCGTGCGACCCGAACTGCTGGAAATCCCGCTCACCACCATGCGCCTGTTCGAGCGTAACTTCCCGTCCAGCGGCGGGGGCTACTTCCGGCTGCTGCCTTATCGGGTATCGCGCTGGATGCTGCGACGCGTTAACCGCCAGGAGGGCCAGGCCGGCATCTTCTATTTCCACCCATGGGAAATCGACACCGGTCAGCCACAGATCGCAGGCATCAGCCGCAAAGCGCGATTTCGCCACTATCTCAATATTCACCGGATGGAGGCGCGGCTAAAGCGCCTGCTGAGCGACTTCTGCTGGGGCCGGATGGACCAGATATTTCTTGGCGCCGGGGCGCCTGGGACGGCATCGGTGGCGGCAAGCGCCTGAACCCGATGCTCGAAATACGCACCTTGGCACCCGGCCAGTCCGCTGCATCGCAGCGGTGGGATGAATTTGTCATGGCATGCCCGACGGCGAGCTTTTTCCATCGCGCGGGCTGGCAACGCATCATGGGCGAGGTATTTCGCCATAAGACCTATTTCCTGTATGCGCAGTCGCAGGGCCGTATTCAGGGCGTGCTGCCACTGGCCCATGTGCATAGCCTGCTGTTTGGCAATGCGCTGGTAGGGCTTCCCTTTGCGGTGTACGGTGGGGTCGCCGCCCTGACGCCGCAGGCTGCGGCGGCTCTGGAAGACGAGGCGCAGCGCATTGCGCGACGCCTCGGCGTCGCCCATCTGGAGCT
>CAISIP010000428.1 GCA_903885415.1 uncultured beta proteobacterium | reverse complement strand
GTGCACAGTCTGCTGTTTGGCAATGCGCTGGTAGGGCTTCCCTTTGCGGTGTACGGTGGGGTCGCCGCCGTGACGCCGCAGGCGGCGGCGGCGTTGGAAGCCGAGGCGCAGTGCATCGCGCGACGCCTGGGCGTCGCCCATTTGGAGCTGCGTAACACCAGCCAGCGCAACGCCAACTGGCCGATGCAAGATATCTACGTCACCTTCCGAAAAGAGCTTTTCGAAAAGGACGAGGACAACCTGCAGGCGATTCCGCGCAAGCAGCGCGCGATGGTACGCAGGGGAATCAAGAACGGGCTGCTAAGTGCCATCGACCCGGGTCTGGACCGCTTTTTTGCCCTCTACGCCGACAACATGCTGCGCCATGGAACGCCCGCATTGCCGCTGCGCTATGTCAAGGCCCTGCAAGCCGAGTTCGGTAGCGATTGCGAAGTCTTAACGGTCAGTACGTCGCAGGGTCAAGCGCTGAGCAGCGTGCTGAGCTTCTATTTCCGCGATGAAGTGCTGCCTTACTACGCTGGCGACGCCGTCGCCGCGCGTGCGCTCGCAGCCAACGACCTCAAGTACTGGGAGCTGATGCGTCGCGCGTGCCAGCGCGGCAGCAGGGTCTTCGACTATGGCCGCAGCAAGCGGGGAACCGGCTCTTTTGCCTTTAAGAAGAACTGGGGCTTTGAGCCGCAGGCGCTGCACTACGAGTACTGCCTGTACAAGCGCGACACCGTGCCGCAGAACAACCCTGCGAACCCGCGCTACCGACGCTTGATCGAAGCCTGGCGGCGCATGCCAGCGGGCCTGGCCAACTGGCTCGGGCCGATCCTCGTCCGTAACCTGGGTTGAGCCCTGCCGTGGCCAATATTCTGTACCTGGTGCACCGGATTCCCTTTCCTCCCAACAAGGGCGACAAGCTGCGCTCGTACCACATGCTCCGGCATTTGGCCCAGCGCCACCGGGTGTTTCTCGGCAGCTTTGTCGATGACCCGCGCGACGCGATGCACGAACCGACGGTCAGGGCGATGTGCGCCGATCTGTATCTGGCAAAGCTGAGGCCCGCATTGGCCAGGCTGCGCAGCCTGAGGGGGCTGGTGAGCGGCCAGGCGCTGAGCCTGGCCTACTACCGCGACGCTGGCTTGAAGGACTGGGTGACGCGCACGCTCGAGGGCCACGCTATCGACGTGATCGTGGTGTTTTCGTCGCCGATGGCGCAGTACGCTTTTGCACCATCGCAGCGCGTGGCGCCGCCGGTGGTGATCGATTTTGTCGACGTCGACTCCGCCAAGTGGACCCAGTACGGGGGTCTGCGCCGCGGGCCTTTGGGCTGGCTGTACCGGCGCGAGGGCGCCCGCCTGCTGGACTGGGAGCGGCTGGCCGCGACGCGGGCGCGGCGATCGCTCTTTGTAACCGAGAGCGAGGCCGAGCTGTTTCGCGGCCTGGCGCCCGAATCCGCAGCCTCGGTGGATGCGCTGGGCAACGGCGTCGACACCGACTATTTTTCTCCGGATCCCGCGCGGGCCTCGCCCTTTCGGCCCGTGGCCATGCAGGCAGACCGCATACCGATTGTTTTTACCGGCGCCATGGACTACTGGCCCAATATCGACGCCGTGACCTGGTTTGTCCATGACATCCTGCCGCGACTGTGCCGCGCTTGGCCCCGACTGTGCCTCTACATCGTAGGGGGAGGGCCGCCGGCTTCGGTCCTGGCGCTGGCGTCGGCGCAGGTGACGGTGACTGGCCGGGTGGACGACATCCGGCCCTGGCTGCAGCATGCTGCCGTGGTGGTGGCGCCGATGCGCGTGGCACGGGGGGTTCAGAACAAGATTCTCGAAGCGATGGCGATGGCGCGCCCTGTGGTGGCGACGAAATCCTGCGTACAGGCGATCGGCGCTTGCGATGGTCAGGAACTGATTGCAGCGTCGGGCGCGCATGGTTTTGCCCGGGAAATCGACGCCTTGTTGCGCGATCCGCTGCAAGCCGCGGCGATCGGACAAGCTGCCCGTCGCCGCGTGCTGGCCAATGGAAGCTGGGCTGCACAGCTGCAGGGAATCGACCCGCATATTGATGGGTCGGCGCCGCAGCCAAGAACCGTTCGGGAGCTGCCATGCCCCTAAGGGCGCTGACCCCTGACGAACTGGCAAGGTCCTGGCGAGCCACCAGCCTCGCCCTGGTATTGGCGCTGGCCTGGGTGTTGCTCCTGTACCGGGAGTCCGCGCTGGCGATGGTCGCCATATGGGCGCGCTCTGACACCTTTGCCCACGCATTTGTGGTTCCGCCCATCGTGCTGTGGCTGGTCTGGCGACGCCGAGCGCAACTGGTGCAGATGGCTCCCCGGGCGGCGTTCCCGGTACTCTTTGCCGTGGCCGGTGCGGCCTTGCTGTGGTGGTTGGGTGAGCTTGCGGCGGTCAACGCAGTCACACAACTGGCGCTGACGGCGCTGCTGGTGTTGACGGTGCCGGCGCTGCTCGGGCTGCAGGTCGCGCGTGCCATTGCTTTTCCCTTGGGCTTCCTGTTTTTTGCGGTGCCCATCGGCGAGTTTTTGCTGCCGCAGCTCATGCAGTGGACCGCCGACTTCACCGTTGCGGCGCTGCGCATCAGCGGAATACCGGTGTACCGCGAGGGGCTGCAATTCGTCATTCCCTCGGGCAACTGGTCGGTCGTCGACGCCTGCAGCGGGATACGCTACCTGATCGCCTCGTTGACCGTCGGAACGCTGTTCGCGTACCTCAATTACCAGTCCAGCCGGCGACGCGTACTTTTTATGCTCGTCTCATTGTTCGTGCCGGTGGCGGCCAACTGGATCCGTGCCTACCTGATCGTGATCATCGGCCATCTGTCGGGCAACCGGTTGGCAGCGGGAGTCGACCACCTCATTTACGGATGGCTGTTTTTTGGTGTCGTCATCACACTGATGTTCGCCATTGGGGCGCACTGGGCGGAGCCGGATTCTCCTGCCGCAGCCGGTGCATTGGGCTTGGCGCGGCCACGCACAAGCCATTCCGCTACCCGGCTTTGGCTGGCGACGGCCGGGCTGGGGTTTGTCGTGGCACTGCCAGCGCTATTGGGCTGGCTGGTCGTGCCCGACGTGCCCACCGGCCCCATGATGCTGGCGACGCCGCAGCGCCTGGGCTCCGACTGGCTTGCAGACGCCGCCAGTCCGATGGACTTCAAGCCCGCCTTCCAGAACCCTTCCGCCGAAGTCCACCGCGTCTATAGCCGCTCGGGCCGGTCTGTGGGCCTGTACCTGGGCTACTACCGCAATCAGGATTACAAGCGCAAGCTGGTGAGCTCCGATAACCGGCTGGTCGCCGCGTCGGACACGAACTGGTCCACCGCCCACAGCGGCTCTTCAGATGTCCTGTTTGGCAGCAACAAGCTGTCGACGCGCAGCACCGAGCTGGGCCATCCTTCGCAGTCGGGACTGCAGCAGTCCGGTCGCCTGATGGCCTGGCAGATTTACTGGATAAGCGGCACTTTGACCAGCAGCGATTACCTGGCCAAAGCCTACAGTGTGTGGTCGCGCCTGACGGGTCGCCGCGATGACAGCGCGGTGCTGGTTTTCTACGCAGAGAAGGACCAGGAGGGTGGTGCTGCCGCTGCGCTGGAAGCCTTTGTACGGGATAGCTACACCGAACTCGACGCGCTCCTGAGCGCAGCGATGGTGCGTCCATAAGGAGGCGATCGGTCGCCTTCGGAAAAATAGGAATGGGAATGGTTTTATGAGCGTTGTTGCGGTGATTGGTCTTGGCTATGTCGGGCTTCCGCTGGTGGTCGAATTCGGAAAGCAAGGACGCACCATCGGCTTTGATATCTCGGTCGCCAAGGTGGCGTCTTGCCAGCGCGGGGTCGATCCCGCACGTGAACTATCGGACGAAGACATGCAGGCGGCCACGCATGCCGTGTATACGGCGGACCCTGCGGAACTTGCCCAAGCCGACATGATCGTCGTGGCCGTTCCGACGCCAGTCGATGACGCCCACATACCGGACTTTCGGCCCCTGATTGGCGCGAGTACCAGTGCCGGACGCAATATGAAGAAGGGCGCCGTCGTTGTCTTCGAGTCCACCGTCTACCCGGGTGCTACCGAGGAAGTGTGTATCCCGGTGCTTGAGCGAGAGTCGGGCCTGGTGTGGAAGCGGGACTTCTTTGTGGGCTATTCGCCAGAGCGGATCAACCCCGGCGATAAAGAGCACACCTTGACCAAGATCGTGAAGATCGTATCGGGCGATACGCCGGAAACCCTGGCGCGGGTGGCCCAACTCTACGAGCGCATCATCGTTCCCGGCGTGCACCGGGCGTCGAGCATCAAGGCCGCCGAAGCCGCCAAGGTGATTGAGAACACCCAGCGCGATCTGAACATCGCGCTGATGAACGAACTGTCGATCATCTTCGACAAGCTGGACATTGACACCACCGAAGTTCTTGCAGCGGCCGGGACCAAATGGAATTTCCTGAACTTCAGACCCGGTCTGGTGGGCGGGCACTGCATCGGTGTCGACCCTTATTACCTGACACATAAAGCCGAGATGATGGGCTACAACCCGCAGGTGATCCTCGCCGGGCGGCGCATCAACGACGGCATGGGCAAGTTCATCGCCGAGCAAACCGTCAAACAGATGATTGCCGCAGGCAGTTACGTCAAAGGCGCGAAGGTCAACGTCCTGGGCTTGACCTTCAAGGAAAACTGCGGCGACTTGCGCAACTCCAAGGTGGTGGACATCTTGAACGAACTGCGCAGCTACGGCGTACAAGTATTTGTGACCGATCCACGGGCGCTGCCTGCAGAGGCGCTGTCGGAGTACGGTATCGAGCTGCTGGCGTGGGAGGCGCTGCCCCGGGCCGACGCGATCGTCGCCGCGGTTGCGCACGATGAATTCTCGAAGCTCTCGGTCGAGGACATGGGCCGCAAGTTGGTGCGCGGCGGCGCCTTCATCGACGTCAAGAGCACATTCGACGCAGACGCGATCACCGGCGCGGGCTATACGCTGTGGAGACTGTGACGCCGCGCAGCGACGCCCGCCGAACGCCCACGTCCACCGCAGTCGACGGGCGGCCCTTGGTGGTGCATGTGGTGTATCGCTTTGACACCGGCGGCCTGGAAAATGGCGTCGTCAATTTGCTCAACCATATGCCGGCGGAGCGCTACCGCCACAAGGTCGTCGCGCTGACCGAAGTGAGCGATTTCCGCCTTCGTATCGCGCGTACCGATGTCGAATGCATCGCGTTGCGCAAGCCGCCGGGCCACGGCATTTGGCAGTTCGCCAAGTTGTACCGGCTGTTTCGCCGGCTGCGCCCACAGATAGTCCACAGCCGCAACCTGGCGGCGCTAGAGGCGCAGCTGCCGGCCTGGGCCGCTGGGGTGCCGGTTCGGATCCATGGTGAACACGGGCGCGACATGGGCGACCTCGACGGCAGCAACCGCAGCTATCAGCGGGTTCGGCGCCTGTACCGTCCGTTTGTTCATCACTATCTGGCGCTCTCCCGCGACTTGGCGAGCTACCTGGCGCACGACGTGCGGGTGCAGGCCGACGCCATCACGCATGCGTGCAATGGGGTCGACACCGCGGTGTTTCGGCCGGCGGTGGGTGGGCCTCGGGCGATTGCCGGATGCCCATTTGACCCGCTCACACATTGGATCGTGGGTGGGGTGGGGCGGATGCAGCCGGTCAAGGACCCTCTTTCACTCGCGCAGGCCTTCGTGCTGGCGCTCGCTATGGCGCCGGCGCTGCGCCCGCGCATGCGCTTGGTGATGGTCGGTGACGGACCCTTGCGTGCGCCGGTGCAGGCTTATCTGGAAGGCGCCGGCGCTGCTTCGCTGGCGTGGCTGCCGGGCGAGCGCCAGGATATTTCCGACATCATGCGCGGCCTGCACGCCTTTGCCCTGCCGTCGCTGGCCGAGGGCATTTCCAACACCATTCTGGAAGCGATGGCAAGCGCGCTGCCAGTGATTGCGACGGCGGTTGGGGGCAATGCGGAACTGGTGCTGCGGGGTCAGACCGGCGAGATCGTTCCCGCAGCCGACCCGCCGGGGCTGGCACTGCGATTGGTAGAAATGGCGAGCAACCCAAGGCGATCGCGCAGCATGGGATACCTGGGGCGCGAGCGGGTCTGTTGCAGTTTCAGTCTGCAGTCGATGGTGGCGACCTATCAGTCGGTCTATGACCGGCAACTGCTGCGCGCGCGCGGCGGACAATTTGCGCGGTAGATCCCATGTGCGGAATTGCCGGAATCTTTGATGCCCGCGGCCTGTCCGAGGTCAACCGCGCGGCTCTCCAGCGCATGAATGACGCGCAGCTGCACCGCGGTCCTGACGAGGGCAGCTTGCATATCGAGCCGGGACTGGGTCTGGGCCACCGCCGGCTGTCGATCATCGACATCGCCAGTGGCCAGCAACCTCTTTTCAACGAGGACGGATCGGTGGTCGTCGTCTTCAACGGCGAGATTTACAACTACCGGCAGCTGATGCCCGAGTTGCAGGCGCTCGGGCATGTGTTTCGCACCCGCAGTGACACGGAAGTCATCGTCCACGCGTGGGAGTCGTGGGGCGTCGACTGCGTCAAGCGCTTTCGAGGCATGTTCGCATTTGCCCTGTGGGACCGTAACCGGCAATCGCTTTTCATGGCACGCGACCGGCTTGGCGTGAAGCCGCTGTACTACGCCTTCCTCGACGGCGGAACCCTGCTCTTTGGCTCCGAGCTGAAGTCGCTCCTGGCCCACGGCGGCATGCGACGCGTCGTCGATCCCCTCGCGCTGGAGGAATATTTCGCGCTGGGCTATGTCGCAGAGCCGCGCAGCATATTCAAGCAGGCGCACAAGCTCTCGCCCGGTCATAGCCTGTGTCTGCGCCGTGGCCAGCCTGCGCCGCAGCCGGTGCCTTACTGGGACCTGCGCTTCACGCTCGACAACCCGATATCGCAGGCCGATGCGCAGCTGGAACTGGTGCACCGCCTTCGAGAGTCGGTGCGCCTGCGCATGGTCGCCGAGGTGCCGTTGGGTGCCTTCCTGTCCGGTGGCGTCGACAGCAGCGCAGTGGTCGCACTGATGGCGGATTTGTCGGACGGGCCGGTCAACACCTGCTCCATCGGTTTTGACGACCCGGCGTTTGACGAGTCCGCATTTGCGCAATCGGTTGCTGATCGCTATCGCACGCGGCACCGCTTGGAGTCGGTGCACAGCGATGACTTCGACCTGATCGATACCTTGGCACGCCTGTACGACGAGCCCTTTGCGGACAGCTCCGCCATTCCCACCTACCGGGTCTGCCAGCTCGCCCGCAAGCATGTGACGGTCGCGCTGTCGGGTGACGGTGGCGACGAATCCTTTGGCGGCTACCGGCGCTACCGGCTGCACCTGATGGAAGACCGGATGCGATCGATGCTGCCACGCGCGGTGCGACAACCCTTGTTCGGACTGCTGGGGCGCCTTTATCCGAAGGCGGACTGGGCGCCGCGTGTGCTGCGCGCCAAGACAAGCTTCGAGGGCATGGCGCGAAGCCCGGTCGAAGCCTATTTTCACAGCGTGTCCATTCTCCGCGGCCCGATGCGCCAGGCGCTTTTCAGCCAACGTATGCAGTCCGAACTCTCGGGATACTCTGCCCAACAGGTGTTTGACCGCCACGCCGCCAGCGCCGGCACGCAGGACCCCTTGGCGCTGATCCAGTACCTCGACATCAAGACCTATCTTGTAGGCGACATCAACACCAAGGTCGACCGCGCCAGCATGGCACATTCGCTCGAGGTGCGTGAACCGCTGATGGACCATGAGCTGGTCGAGTGGCTCGCGACGCTGCCTTCCAGCAGCAAGGTCCGCGGCCAGGAGGGCAAGCACCTGTTCAAGAAGGCGATGGAGCCGCATCTGCCCAGGGATGTGTTGTACCGTCCGAAGATGGGCTTCGCGGTGCCGCTGGCACGCTGGTTCCGCGGTCCGCTTCGCCAGCGGGTCCGCGACGCCGTTCTGGGCGATCGATTGCTGGCATCGGGTTGGTTTGACCCCGGCTACCTGCGGCGTTTGGTCGACACACACCAGTCGGGCGCGCGGGACTACAGCGCGCCTCTTTGGACGCTGCTGATGTTCGAGGCCTTCTTGCGTTGCGTGGTCGACGGTACGGCCGATACGGACCCCCCGACCCCGCTGCGCGGAGTGACCTGCTGATGGCATTCCAGGGATTGCGGATTGGCCTGATCGGCCCGGTTGCGCCGCCCGCCGGTGGCATGGCGGGCCAGACACGGCAGCTCGGCGAACTGCTCGCCGCCGAACAGGCCCATGTGACCCTGGTGGCGACGAATTCCGCCTACCGCCCCGCGTGGCTGGGTCGCTTGCGCGGCGTTCGGGCCCTGTGCAGGCTGGCCGTCTTCGTTGTCACGCTCTGGAGAGTGGCGCGCAACTGCGACCTGTTTCATTTGATGGCGAACTCTGGCTGGTCTTGGCATCTATTTGCGGCCCCGGCGATTGTGGTGGCGCGGCTTCGCAAGGTGCCGGTGGTGGTGAATTACCGTGGTGGTGGTGCAGCAGATTTCCTTCGCCACAGCCGGTGGACCGTCCAATGCTCAATGCGCCTTTCGTCCATTTTGATAGTCCCATCCGGCTTTCTATGTGCGGTCTTCGCAGCCTGCGGCATGCCGGCACAAGTCGTTCCCAACGTCGTCGATCTCGGTCGCTTTCAACGTCGCACGCCCAGGCAAGGCGCCAGCGCGAACTTGCTGGTGGCGCGTCACCTGGAGGCGCTCTATGACAACGCCACCGCATTGCGGGCTTTTGAGCAGGTACGCGCCCACATGCCGCAGGCCAGGCTGACGATCGCCGGCAGCGGTCCGCAAGCGCGCATGTTGCGCGAGCTTGCCCGGAGCTTGAACATCGAAGACGCCGTTTGCTTCACCGGTGCCGTTGACCGCGATGCGATGGCGGCGTTGTACCGAAACGCCGACCTTATCCTCAACCCGAGCCTCGCCGACAACATGCCCAATTCCTTGTTGGAGTCGATGGCCAGCGGCGTGCCGTTGGTGAGCACCCGTGTCGGCGGCGTCCCGTTTCTGGTGCGCGATGGTGAGACCGGGCTTCTGGTGGCGGCTGGCGACGATGCGGCGATGGCGACTGCGGCGCTGCGGGTACTGCGCGAGCCCGGCCTTTGGCAACAACTGGCGGACGCCGCCTTTGCAGAGGTACAGCGCTACGCATGGCCGCGCGTTCGTCTGCATCTCGGCCGTGTCTATCGAGACGCGATGTTGCATCGCATCCGGGCTGCTTGAGCCGATGGATATGTATACCTCTTTGGTGTCCAGGCTGCTCTTCCCTTTGCAGGAGCAGCTCAAGAAGCACGACACCGTGCGCGTGCGGCGCAAACTGGAAGAAACACAATGGTGGGACGCCGATCGCATCGAAAGCCTGCGTATCGAGCGCTTGCGCGCGCTGCTCATCGAGGCCGCTACGCATGTGCCGTACTACCGCCAGCTGTTCGAAAAAACCGGCTTTGATCCCGCTAAAGTGGCATCGACCTCGTGTCTTCAACAGTTGCCGACGTTGACCAAGGCCGACATTCGCGCCAACAGCCAGGCCCTGCGGCATGCGGGTGCCCGCGGTCTGGTGCGATCCACCACCGGCGGGTCATCCGGTGAACCGCTGGCCTTCTTCATCGGCGCTGAGCGCGTCAGCCACGATGTGGCGGCCAAGTGGCGCGCAACACGCTGGTTCGGTGTCGACATCGGCGACCCCGAACTGGTGGTGTGGGGCTCGCCGATCGAACTCGGCGCCCAGGACCGCCTGCGCCAGCTGCGTGACAAGCTCATGCGCAGTACCTTGTTGTCCGCTTTTGACATGAACGACGCCAACCTGGATCACTACCTTCGGTCGATTCGAAGGGCCAGACCACGCATGATCTTCGGCTACCCCTACTCGATTGCCCATATCGCGCGGCACGCGCAGCGCCGCGGGGTTCGCCTGAACGACCTGGGTGTCAAGGTGGCTTTTGTGACCTCTGAGTATCTGTATCCGCATCAGCGGGACACGATTAGCACCGTGTTTGGCTGCCCGGTCGCCAACGGATACGGCGGAAGGGACGCCGGCTTTATCGCCCATGAGTGCGAAGCCGGCGGCATGCACATCACAGCCGAGGACATCATCGTTGAAACCCTGGATGCCAGCGGCGCACCCGCGGCACCTGGCCAACCGGGTGAAGTCACCGTGACGCATCTCGCCACACGCGACTACCCGTTCATACGCTACCGGACCGGTGACATCGCGGTGCTCGACGACCAGCGCTGCCGTTGCGGGCGCTGCCTACCGATGATCCGCGAGATCCAGGGTCGTACCAACGACTTCCTGATCGCCACCGACGGCACGCCCATGCCCTGCGGTGCATTCACCTATCTGGTGCGGGAGATAGCCGGCGTGGAGTCGTTCAAGGTGGTGCAGGAGTCGACGACGCTGACGCGGATCTGGTTGCTCGTGGGCGACGGCTTTGACCCGTCGGCGTTGCGCCGTCTTGAAAAGGGCTTCCGGCGTCGACTGGGCGAAGGGGTGCAGATTGGCATCGAGTGCGTCGACCATATTCCTGCAGAAAAGTCGGGCAAGTTTCGATACATTAGCAGCAGGATTCCGGTGCCTGCAGTCGTAGCCACCAAGGACTGATAACGATGCGGCCCAATCCAAAGTTGACGGGCGCGATGTTCGCGGATGCCCGACTCGACCTGCTGTTCCCGTCGCCGGTCATGGCGTTCGACTGGCCAAGTGGCGAGCATTTCAACCGCGGCTTGCGTGACGCCATATTGCGGCGGCGCGAACGCAGCGCCGGGGTGGTGAAGACCAATCGGGGGGGGTGGCAGTCCGATGTCGATCTGCAGGACTGGGACAGCTCCGAAGCCGGCGAACTGATTCAGCGTGTGCAGAGCCTAGCGCACGAATACCTGGTACGGCAAGCCAAGGAGGACAACGGAGTCTTTCGGCAAGGGTGGCAGGTTCTTGCTTGGGCCAACGTGAATGAGCATGGCCACTTCAATCGCAGTCACTCCCATCTCGGCGCCTACGCGCAAATTTCGGCTATTTATTATGTGGACGTGGGCGACATCCAGCCCGGGCGCGACGCCGGGGGGCGGACGCGATTCGAGGACTGGACCGCGGTGGCGATCGACGTGGATCGCAATCCCGATGTGCTTCGCCGCGATGTACTGATGCAGCCGAGCAATGGCCGCATGCTGATGTTTCCAGCCAGCCTGATGCACTCCGTCGAGCGCTATCAGGGTCACAGCCCCCGGGTGACGGTGGCCTTTAACCTCTTCCATCCCGCACTCGCTGTTCCGCGACTAGGGCAGCATATCGGCGCAGTGGGGTGGTGGGCCACAAACTTTCGCGGGCTGGTGATGCTCAGGCGCAAGTTGCCCGAAAAGGTCTACGCCGTGGGTCTCCTGCCGCGGCTGCTGTGGCGACCGTGGACTGCGCAGGGCAGCTGGATGCGCCATGCCGCGCTCGCTTGGGCTACCGCCACCGCGCTGGCATCCGAGCATTTTGAAGCGCGTGCCAACGGGCAAGTCCGGTGATGCGGCGCCCTGCACCTGCTTTGCTGCCGACATGGCTTGGCGACCCACCGTGCCCGGCGGGGATTGCGTGCCGTGGGCGCTGCCCTCCGGTGCTGCAGTGGCTGGGGTGTTCCCGGCGTCGGGGGCGCCATGCGTGATGCGCTGCTGGTTGCGCTGCTGGTCTACAGCAGCTTTCGCGCGCTGCGTGAGCCGTGGATCGGTGTGATCGCTTGGACGATCGTCAGCATCATGAGTCCGCACAGGCTCACCTGGGGACTGGACGAGCTTCCCGTGGCGGCCATCGTGGGAGGGGCGACTCTGGTGGGCATTGTCGTCTCGGGCGAGCGTGGCCGCAGCCATCCATGGTCGCGCGAGCAGATCATCTTGGCCCTGATGATGCTCTGGTTCACGCTGACGTCTTTCGCGGCTTTGAACACCGACAACAACCTCGAGCAGTGGAAGAAGGTCATGAAAATCGACTTCATGATCCTTGTTGCGCTGTTCGTCATGCATTCAAAAAAGCACATCATCGCGCTGGCGTGGGCGCTGGTCATTTCGGTCGGATTCTATGGCTTTAAGGGCGGGATATTTACCCTGATGTCGGCTGGCGCATTTCATGTCTGGGGTCCTCCGGGCAGCTATATCGAAGGCAATAATGAGATTGCATTGGCGCTCATCATCACGATCCCGCTGATGCGCTTTCTGCAGTTGAACTCGGCCAACCGCTGGATCGGTCTCGGCCTGTCGGCGGGCATGGTGCTCAGTGCCGTCGCCGCACTGGGAACACAGTCGCGCGGCGCGTTGCTGGCACTCGTTGCGATGGCGCTGATGTTCTGGTGGCGAGGTCCCCAAAAGATTCGGATGGGTCTGCTGCTCCTGCTGCTGGGCGCCGTCCTGCTTGCGTTCATGCCGAGCCAGTGGGCGAGCCGGATGGGAACGATCCAGACCTACGATCAAGACGCCTCTGCGCTGGGGAGAATCAACGCCTGGTCCATGGCCTGGAATCTGGCGAGCAGCAATTTCCTGGGCGGCGGCTTCGACGTGGCAACGGTTCGCAATTTCGCGCTCTATGCCCCGGTGGCGGACGATATTCATGCAGCGCACAGCATCTATTTCCAGATTCTGGGCGAGCACGGCTTTGTGGGCCTGCTGCTGTTTGTGTTGTTGTGGATTTGCACCTGGTTCTCGGCGGCCCGCTTGCGCAACGCCGGGCCCTCGCGGGACGAGACCCGATGGCTGTCCCAGCTGGGCGCCATGGTGCAGGTCAGTTTGATCGGCTACGCGGTGGGCGGCGCATTCTTGAGCCTGGCATATTTCGATCTGCCCTACAACGTCATGATTCTGGTCGTCTTAGGTTGCAGGTGGCATGAGCGCAAAGGCTGGGTCGAGGATGGGGCGCCGGCGCCGATCACGCGAAGCCGGCTTGACTGGTCGCCGTCGCGGCTCCCGCCGGACCGCCGGCGGCCGCTGTGAGGCCGTTGCTGTCGCGGCTGTCGCCGCTGCGCGCTAGCCGTCGCCTATCGGTTCTGGTGTTTCACCGGGTCCTGCCGGTGCCGGACGTCCTTGTTCCTGAGGAAATGCATGCAGCCCAGTTTGACCGGGTCTGCGGCTGGCTCGGCGCCTGGTTCAACGTCCTGCCTTTGGATGCGGCGGTCGATCTTTTGAAGGCCGGTATGCTGCCGGCGCGAGCGGTTTGCATCACGTTCGACGACGGCTACGCTGACAATTACACGCTAGCCCTTCCGATATTGCAGCGCCATGGACTGACGGCCACCTTTTTCATCGCCACTGGCTTCGTCGACAGCGGACCGATGTGGAACGACACCATCATCGAGGCGGTTCGGCGCACCGAGCGGGTGCGCGTCGACCTGCGTGCGATGGGGCTGGGTCGGCATGGATTGGCTTCGCTCCAGGAGCGGCGCGACGCCATTGGCAGCCTTTTGGCGCAGGTCAAGTACGCCGCTGCAGACGAGCGTACCGCTGTGGCGCAATGTGTGGCCACCGAGCTGGGCGTGTCCCCGGCCCCTGACGGGCTGATGATGACTTCTCGACAACTCACACAGCTGCGCAAGGCGGGAATGCAGCTGGGCGCCCATACCGTAGGGCATCCGATCCTCGCCAAGCTCGACGACGCTGCGGCAGGCAAGGAGATACGCGACAGCAAGGAATTTCTGGAACGCCTGCTTGGCGAGAGCATCCGCCTTTTCGCCTATCCAAATGGAAAGCCGCAGGATGATTACAGCTTGAACACGATCGAATTGGTGAGGCGCGCGGGTTTTGATGCGGCTGTGTCGACCGCATGGGGTACCTCCGGCATCGAAAGTGACCTGTTGCAGATGAGGCGCTTCACCCCATGGGATCGGTCCCGATGGCGCTTTGTAGCGCGCATGCATAAGAACGCATGGATGGACTGATGGAGTGGTAGCGGGCTAGCCATCGACGATGGGAAGGCCTCAAGACAGTCTGTAGTGGGGCGCCTTGTCACGCAGCCAGAACTCCAGCACCATCAAAATCCACACCATCTCGCCGTAGTATCCCGGATGCTCGGGCAGTCGCCGCTCCAGCACCGTGCGAATGAAGTCCGACCGGACCACGCCGCGATCCGCCAGGCTGCGCAGCGCCTCGGTCGCCATCGCGCGCAGCCCTGCATGCTGATTCACCCAGACGCCAAATGGCAGCCCGAACCCCTGCTTCTTCTTGGTGAGAATCGCGTCGGGCAGGAAGCCGCGCAAAGCCTCCTTGAAAAACCAGCGCAGTTGAAGGCCTTTGAGTTTGTGCGCAGTGGGCAGTCGCTGTGAAAATGCGAGCAACTGCGGATCGAGCATGGGAAAGCCAACGGCGACGCCGGCAAGCCCGGCACTGCCAACCACCTTGGGCAGATCGCACTCGCCGAGCGTGAAGCGCCAGTCGAAAGCCAGTTCCCGGTTCAACAGGCTGCAGTCGTCGGCGCTGTGCCAGACCTCGCGCTGCCACGCAAGCGGCGCCGATGGGTCGACTTGCGCTGCCATAGCGGGCGTGAGCACTTGGGGCAGACCCAGTCGCAGCAGCAGGTTGTAGTTTTGCAGCCTGTCGGGCATTGCCTCGCGCGCTTGCTCCACGTAGCTGGCTGCTTTTCGCCCAAGCGGGTAGGCCTGGGCGACGCGCGTTCCCAGCAGGGGTTCGATCAGGGCCCGCCTGGCCCACTGCGGTACCTGGCGGTACCAGCCAAAGACGCGTTGCCGAGCGTAGCGGCTGTTGCCGCCAAACAGTTCGTCGCCTCCGTCTCCGGCGAGCAGCATGCTTACACCGTCGTCGCGTGCCATGCGGGCGCAAAGGTAGGCGGGAACTGCCGATGAGTTGCCGAAGGGCTGGTCATAATGCGCAGCGACGGCGGGAATGCTACGTACCAAGTCCTCAGGCGTTACGTAATATTCGTGGTGGATGGTCTTGAAGTGTGTGGACGCCATGCGTGCGAACGCCATCTCGTCGTAGCCCTGCGCATCAAAACCGATCGAATAGCTGGCGACCGCCTTGCCGCTTGCCTGAGCCGCCATTCCCGCTATCGTCGAACTGTCGGTTCCCCCGCTTAGAAAGCACGCCGGGTCTCGGCCGCCGAGCTGCGTCTGGACAGCCTTATGCAACAGACTGCGAAACTCCTGCTTGAGCGATTCAAATGATCGGCCGTCGTGTTCTTCAAAACCGGGTGTCCAATAGCGTGTGACGGTCAGTCGACCGTCCTGCATCAGCGCACAGTGTCCCGGCGGTAGCCGGTAGATACCCTTGAAAATAGTACGCGGTGACGGGATGACGTGAAAGTAAAGGTAGTCGAATATCGCTTGGGGGTCGATCCCGGTGGCGCTGTCTGCGAGTTCGTCGGCGCGCTCTGCAAATCGCAGTTGCCCATCGTCGACGCGGTAGCAAAGCGACCGGATCGCAAAGCGGTCTACCGCCATGAACGCCCGTCCATCTGGCGCGCGCAGTCCCACCGCGAAGTCGCCGCTGGCTTGCAGCGCTGCGCCCGCGCCATGCACCCTGACGGCGTGGTTCCAGGCGGCCGCCTGGCTAGACGACGCCATGCGGTGCAGCTCAGCGTTGTCAAAACGGGGCTGGCCGGCGAGAAAGAATGCGCCGGGCTCGGCGGCGCCATGGCCCGCGCCAGCGGACAGCAGTGGTTCGGAATTCATGGTCGGGCCACACTCGGGGTTTGCAATGCGCCGGGCACCCATCGCACCCGGTCTCCCATCGGTGTCACGCCGCCTGGCACCAGATGCTCAAACTTCGGACGCAGGGTGTCGTCTGCGATGGGGTCCGCCATGCCGCGCAACCAGGAGCTGGCATCCAGTGTGAAATCCATCATGGAGGGGTCTCCCAGGGCCGCAGCAGGCGCAAAAACATTGCCCTGATGCGCGCCGCCGACCCCCATGGTGAACAGGCCGGTGCCTGCGATCAGGTTGTTGCGGCTCAGGACCATCGCTTGAGGGCTCACCCGGTCTTGAAATACCTGCAGGAACCGCCCCGGCAAACTGCCCTCGG
>CAISIP010000427.1 GCA_903885415.1 uncultured beta proteobacterium | reverse complement strand
GGCACCGGCTGGACGACCCTGACTGGACCCGGCAGCACTTTGAGCAGATTAAGAAAACCTTCATGGAAGACTATACGGTCCTGATGCGGCAGCAGTTGTCCATTTCATGCAGCCCCGAGCGCGAGTTGCGGGTCGTCGTGGCGGACCGTGCCGCTGCGCGGTCGCGACAACTCGTGCAGGCAGCCATCCTGCACGAGGCCGGATGACCATCACAGCGCCGGCGGTGCGAACTCCAGCGCTGCTGATCGGAATCGTCGGCAGTGGCGTTGTGCATGGGCCCGGCGACAACCGGGACCTGGGCACGCGATGTCGCAGGGTGCGAGAGGCCGGTGTGTTTGACTACTGCTCCCCCGCGTGTCGAGCATGAGGCCTACCGGCGACCGAGCGACAAGCACACACTGGCGATTCTGGCTGGCGGGTTCTAATACACCGCCGGCCGGGACGAGGCCCTGCTGGAATGGCATCTGCGCATGGCCCGCGACCTGGACAGCCTAGTGCACAACATGCAACTGCCCACCCACGAAGCAACCGGTCAACCATTGGACAATGCGGAAGTGGCCCGTTGGTACCTGTGGGCACCAGATCGGGCAGAGAAGCTCGGCGTCACAGGTTGCTTTGAGGTCCACGTGAACATGTGGGGCGGGTTGCCGACGTCCAATCCGGCGCTGTTCGGTTGGACCCGTCACAGCCGGCGCCCCAAGGCTACACTACCGCCGATATTCTGAGCCGGGCTAACGGTTGCGATTGGAGTGTGGATGAGCGATTTCTTGCAACTGTTCTTTAGCGGCCTGGCGACTGGGGCGATTTACGGGCTCGCGGCGCTGGGCTTCACCCTGTTGTGGCAGGCCAGCGGAACCATCAACTTTGCGCAGGGCGAGTTCGTCATGTTGCCGGCGTTCATGATCCTAGCCTTCCAGGCGGCCGGACTACCCCTGCTGGCCAGTTTCCTGCTGGCCTGTTTGGGGGCGGTTGTCTTGTTGGGTTGGACCTTCAAGCGCGCCATCGTGGACCCGCTGTTCAAGTACGGCATGATGCCGATCGTCGTCGCCACCATCGGCCTGTCGATCGCCCTGCGCAACGGAGTGCGGGCCGGCTACAGCGCCGAAGCCCATCCCTTCCCCAGCCTGTTCGCCGATACGCTGTACAGCGTGGCTGGCGTCACCGTCTCTCTGTCGGATGTCGGCACCTTCCTGCTCGCCTTGGGGCTGGTCCTTGCAACCCAGGCCTTCATCACGCGAACGGTGACCGGACGGGCGATGCAGGCGGTGGCGCAGAACACCGAAAGCGCGTCGGTGCTCGGCATTGATGTTCCACGCATGATTTTTTATGCCTTTGCCATCAATGCCGTGCTCGCGGTGGCTGCCGCGCTGCTGGTCACACCGACCTACCTGGCCAAGTTCGACATGGGCGAGTCGCTGGGCAACAAGGCATTCTTCGCCGCAATCATTGGTGGCTTTAACAACAGCCGCGGCGCACTGCTCGGCGGCTTGATCGTCGGCGTATGCGAGAACCTGGCCGCCGCCTACATATCGCCGGCCTACAAGGACGCGGTCGCCTTGGTGATCTTCATGGTCGTCATTCTGTTCAAGCCGCAGGGCCTTCTGGGCAGCAAAGTGGAGCGCAAGGTATGAAGAAGTCGACCCTGTTTCTGCTGGCGCTTGCAGCCGTGGGGCTGCTGGTGTTGCCGCTTTATCTGAAGGGCTATGGCGTCTACCTGCTGAGCTACTGGCTGGTGTTTGTGGTCGCCACCATGGGACTGAACCTGACGGTTGGCTACGCAGGCCAGAAATCGCTCGGCCACGCAGCCTTCTTCGGCATCGGTGCCTACACGGTCGCCATCGCGATGAAGGCCGGTATCAGCTTTTGGTTCGGCCTTCCGGCAGCGGCGCTGATCTGTTTCGTTGTCGGGCTGATACTGGGCTTTCCGGCGCTGCGGGTGCAGACGATCTACCTGGCCTTCGCGACGCTGGGTTTCAATACCGCCGTGTGGCTGCTGATGCGCAATGAGGAGTGGCTCACTGGCGGCACCTTCGGCATCAACAACATCGCGCGACCGCAACTCGGCGGCATCAGCCTGGACGGCAACCTGGCCTACTACTATTTCGTGCTGGCGGTGGCGCTGCTGATGGCGCTGCTGCTCTGGGGCCTGCTGCGCAGCCCCTGGGGCAAGGCCTTCACCGCGCTGCGCGACAACCCGATCCGTGCCGAGAGCCTGGGTGTCGACACGCGCAGCTACACGCTGCTGAGCTTCGCGATCGGCGCGGCGTACGCGGGCATCGCCGGTTCGCTGTTCGCCAGCCTGGTGCAGTTCATCGAGCCGGCGCCCTTCACGGTCGGTGCGTCGATCATGATGTACCTGATGGTCGTTGTCGGTGGCCCGGGCTACTTCTTCGGGCCGATGCTCGGTGCGGCGGTCGGCGTGCTGTTGCCCGAGTGGTTGCGCTTTGCGCAGGCCTGGTACCTGTTCGTGTTCGGCGCCGCCGTGGTGCTGCTGATGATCTGGCTGCCCGACGGGTTGCTGAGCATGCCGGACCGGCTTCGTGCCAAGCGCCTGGCCCGCCAAGCCAGCGCGCTACGCGCCGCTTCCGTCGGCGTCCCGGGCCCGCGCGCATGAGCCAGGCCGTGTTGAAAGTGGAGAACCTCCACAAGGCGTACGGCGCGATCAGGGCCGTTGCAGGCGTTTCTTTCGAGGTCATGCCGGGCGAGATATTCGGCGTCATCGGGCCTAACGGCTCGGGCAAGACCACCATGTTCAACAGCGTCCTGGGACAGATCCGGCCCGACAGCGGCACCGTGGTGCTCAACGGGCGTGATGTGACGCGCTGCGGACCGCTCGCGCTCAGCCGCATGGGCGTCGGCCGCACCTTCCAGACGCTGCAGGTGTTTGGCAAGATGAGCGTACGCGATAACCTGCTCGTCGCCGCACAGGAGCACCAGGGCTCTATGTGGGGCCGCATGTTCGCCCCCGGCGACTCGGGCCTCGGCGCGAAGGTCGACGCGCTGATAGACCAATTTCGCATCCGACCTGTGGCCGACGCGCGCGCCGGAACGCTGAGCTATGGACAGCAAAAGCTGATCGACATCGCCATGGCCTTCATGAGCGAGCCCGCGCTGGTGCTGCTCGATGAGCCCTGCGCCGGCGTCAACCCCAGCCTGGTGGGTAGCATCCGCAAACTGCTTCAGGAACTCAATCGCACACGCGGGCACGGTGCGCACCCGTGCAGCTTCGTCGTGATCGAGCACAACATGGACTTCGTGATGGCGCTGTGCCATCGCATCATGGTGATGGTCGAGGGCCGGGTGCTGGCCATCGGAACGCCCGCCGAGATACGCGCCAACAAGCAGGTGCTCGACGCCTATCTGGGGAACTGAGCATGGGGCACGCCGACACCTGCATTGAATTTGACGACGTGGTGGCGGGCTACAAGGATTTCATGATCCTCAACAACCTGTCGTTCAAGGTCCGCCGCGGCAGCATCACGCTGCTACTCGGCCCCAACGGTGCCGGTAAGTCGACGGTTCTCAAAACGCTGTTCGGACTGCTCAGGCCGCGCCACGGACGCGTGCTGCTCGACGGCGTCGACGTCGGCGGCGCAACGCAGAAGGAACTGCTGGGCCGGGGGATCGCTTTCGTACCGCAGGGCCGCAACCTGTTTGGCCAGCTTACGGTATGGCAGAACCTGGAGCTCGGCGGCATCACGCTCGGCATGAAGACAACGCATGAGCGTATCCCCGAGGTTCTGGCGCTGTTTCCGCGGGTCAAGGAGCGCATCCATAGCCAGGCGTCTGTGCTGTCAGGCGGCGAGCAAAAACAACTCGAAATTGGCCGCGCGCTGCTGCTCAGGCCCAAGCTGCTGCTAATCGACGAGCCGTCGATTGGGCTCAGCCCGCTGGTCGTGCACGATGTCTTCAATTTGCTGCGCAAACTGGCGGCGCAGGGAACTACCGTCCTGATGGTCGAGCAAAACGTCAAGAGCGCGCTTAAGATAGCAGACGACGCGATTGCGCTTGAGTCCGGGCGCTTGGTGCTGCACAGGCCGGCGTCGGAGTTGCTCGCCGACCCCCATATCGAGCGCTTGTTTCTGGGCGGCGCCATCGATAGCGCGACGACCGCCTGAGTCCGGCTCTGTTCCTTCATTTTTCCGGAGTAGTTCCATGCCAATTGCCAATTCGCCGGAAACCGAGCGCGTGTTGGACCGCGAGGCCATTGTCGATGGCCCCAACCCGCTGGGCCTCGACGGCGTCGAGTTCATCGAATACGCCACGTCCAAGCCGCAGGCACTGGGACAGGTGCTCGAGACCATGGGATTCAGGCCGATTTCACGACACCGCTCGCGCGAGGTGCTGCTGTACCGCCAGGGCGCGATCAACATCATCGTCAACGCGCACAGCAGCGGAACCGCGCTGACGCAAGCGCCGGTCATCACCGCCATCGCGCTGCGTGTGCGCGACGCCGCCGCCGCCTACCGCCGTGCACTCGAGCGCGGCGCCTGGGCTGTTCCTGCGCGCGTCGAGGTGATGGAGCTGAATATTCCGGCCGTCCACGGCGTCGGGGCCAGTCGCATCTACTTCGTCGACCGGTACAAGGAGTTTTCGATCTACGACGTCGACTTCACGCCGATACCGACCGTCGATCAGCATCCGCCGGCGCTCGCCGGCATGCACCTATTTGGCGTCGTACAGTACATCGGCAACGACCGTACCGAAGACTGGACCGAGTTTTATTCGGAGCTGTTCGGTTTCAGCGCCCTGGCCGCTGAGCAGCGCTTTGGCATCCTGCCCAAAGGACGCATTCTGCGCAGCCCCTGCGACCGCTTTTACTTGCAGCTGATTGAGCCCGAGCCGGGCGTTCTCGACCTTGATGACGACGAGTGCCTGCAGCGCCTGGGCTTGGGAACGGCCGACGTAGTGGCTACGGTGGCCCAGTTGCGCGCACGGGGGGTCGAGTTCGTCGCCTCCAAGGTCGGCGACATCGACAGCCGCGGCGCCTTGACGCGTAGCGTGATGGGTGGCGTCATGTTCGAGCTGGTGCACGACGAGCGCGCCCAGGCATGAGCCGCCTGGCCTGTCCCATGGCGCGGTGCGCTTTGTCTGTCGCGGAGCGCAGGCCATGATCCCGTTTGAGGGTCATATCGGCGACTTCGGGATGGACACCATCTCGCTGGCCGGACCGCTGGAGGCCAAGCTCAGTGCCATTCGCGACGCCGGCTTCACCCAGGTGATGCTCGCTGCGCGCGACCTAGCCGGCCACCAGGACGGCTGGCGCGGCGCGGTCGCTGCGGTGAAGGCCAGTGGACTGCGCGTGACCGGTTTTCAGGTGCTGCGCGATTTCGAGGGACTGAGCGGGCACCTGCACGACTACAAGGTCGATATCGCGAAGTCGATGCTCGAGATGTGCCAGGCGCTGGACTGTCGTCTGATGCTCGCGTGTTCAAGCACGTCGGTTCACGCGACGGGCGACCGGGACGCGCTGGTGCGCGACCTGCGCAAGCTGGCGATGCTGGCGATCCCGATGAACATCAAGGTCGCCTATGAAGCATTGTCATGGGGCCGGACCGTCAACGAGTTTCCGCAGGCATGGGACCTGATCGCGCAGGCCGACATGCCCAACCTGGGGCTCGGCTTCGACTCCTTTCATCTGTTTGCGACTAAGACCCCGCTGGAGGATCTGGAACTGCTCGACCCCGGCAAGATATTCCTGGTGCAGCTGGCCGACTTTATGTGGAATGAAATCAAGTCGGTCGAGGAACGCATCACGACGGCGCGCCACTTCCGCGTGTTCCCGGGCGAGGGCGTCCATAGCCAGGCGCTGGCCGAGCTCACGGTCAAGCTGCACCAGCTCGGTTACCGGGGTGACTACAGTTTCGAGGTCTTCAATGATGACTACCAGCAGATGCCACTGGAGACGGTGGCCCAGCGGGCGCGGCAGTCTGCGCTGTGGCTGGGCGAAAGCGTTCTGCGCCGTTCGGTTCCGCTTCCCAACCAGATGCGGCTCAAGCAGACCCCGCGCAGGTAGGCCCGGCAAGGTGGCCGCTGGCTGCACGCAGCGAGGCGCCGCCATACCGACAATCGATCCCCGCTAATGACGCGACTGACAGAGCACCGGGCCAACGGCATCCGCATGCGCGTCGCGCAGGAGGGTGCCGGCCCGCTGGTGCTTTTTTGTCACGGGTGGCCCGAGTCCTGGTACTCCTGGCGTTCCCAGTTGGCTGCTGTGGCGAGCGCGGGCTACCGCGCTGCGGCGCCGGATATGCGCGGCTATGGCGCAACCGATGCCCCGGCCGAAATCGACCAGTACACCATGCTGCATCTGGTGGGCGACATGGTCGAGCTGGTCAAGGCGCTGGGCGAGACGCAGGCGGTGATCGTCGGCCACGACTGGGGCGCTGCGGTGGCGTGGAACTGCGCGCTGCTGCGGCCCGACATCTTCCGCGCCGTGGTCGGGATGAGTGTTCCCTTCGCGCCGCCGGGTCATATCGACTTGCTTCGGGCGCTGGAAAAGCAGGGGATCCACCGTTTTTACATGCAGTACTTCCAGACCCCGGGGGTCGCCGAAGCCGAGTTCGAAGCGGATGTCGCCGCATCGCTGCGGCGCATCTTTTTCAGCGCCTCGGGCGACGCGCCCGAGGGAACGGGATTTGGCATGCTCCAGCCCGGACAGGGCTACCTCGACAACACCATCGACCCGGCGACGCTGCCGCCATGGCTTGGCGATGCGGAACTGGCTTATTACGCCGGCGAGTACCAGCGGGCGGGTTTTCGCGGTGGTCTGAACTGGTACCGCAATCTGCGCCGATCGTGGGAGCTGCTTGCTCCCTGGCGCGGCCGTGGGGTCCTACAGCCCGCGCTGTTCATCGCTGGCGCACGCGATGCGGTGCTGAAATTCCCCGCTTCTAGGTCGCAGATCGAACACTATCCGGCGACGCTGCCGGGTTTGCGCGGCTGCCATATCCTCGAGGGCGCAGGCCACTGGGTGCAGCGTGAACGCGCCGATGCGGTGAACGCGCTGCTGTTGGAATTCTTATACGGGCTGCGGGACTGAAGGCGGGGAAGTGATCTTCAGATTGCGTGGCGCGCCCCCAGTTCGCGCAGGCGGCGCTCCTGGCGGCGGACGAGCAGGTCGATGTCGGCGACATCGGCTGCGCTGAGCGTAGGTCCCGGTTTGCGCAGCATCGCCGACGCGATCGCGCCGCGTTGCAGCATCAGATGCTTGCGCACGGCAAGGCCTATGCCGGTCTGCTGCTCGTAACGCGCCAGCGCCAGATAGGCGTCGAAAAGGTCGTGTGCGCGCTCGGCATCGCCGTGCGCATGCGCCTTGACCACATCAACCATCATCTCCGGGTAGGCAAAGCCCGTCATCGCGCCGTCGGCGCCGCGCGTCAACTCTTCGGGAAGAAACAGGCCGCCGCCATTGCCGGTCAGGATCGACACGCGCTGGAGATCGCCGCGGGCTTCGGCCGCCCGGATCGCCGACAGCTTGGCCAGTCCCGGCGAGTCCTCGTGTTTGAGCATCACGCAGTCAGGCGAGTTCTTCAGTATTTTCAGCACCAGGCCGGTGGCCATCTGCACCCCGGTGGAGATCGGGTGGTCCTGCAGCACCCATGGCAACCGGGGCCCTAGCGTTTCGTTGACCATGTCGAAATAAGCGAGGATCTGGTCGTCGGTGCGCAGCGTCGGCGCTGGCGCCACCATCACGCCGGCGGCGCCGAGCTCCATCACCCCCATCGCCAGTTCGCGCATGGGCGCGAAGCCGGGCGATGAAACGCCCACTACGACCGGTACCGCCCGGTTCACCCGCGCAATCACCTGCCGCACGAAAACCCGCGACTCCTCGGCGGTGAGCTTGCTCGCCTCGCCCATGATTCCCAGCACCGTCAGTCCGGTGGCCCCGCGCTCCAAGTAGAAGTCGACCATGCGGTCGGTGCTCGCCAGGTCCAGCGATCCGTCGTCGGCGAAGGGTGTCACCGCAATCAGGTAAGCGCCCCTGGCGTGGCGGTCAAGTCTGTGCATCGGGCTGGCCTTTTCGCGCATGGATTTGCGCAGTTTGCGCGAGCTTAGCACCGGATAATGCAGCACCTGCAGCCAACGAGACCACTTCATGGATTTTGGATTAAACGACGCGCAGCGCCTGCTGCTCGATACGGTGCGCCGATTCATTCGCGACGAACTGCAACCTCTGGAGGAGCAGGTTGAGGAGCAGGGCTATCTGGCGCCGGAGGCCGCAATGGCCATTCACGAGAAGGCCAAGTCGCTGGGCCTGTACGCGCTGAACATATCGGAGGAGTTCGGCGGCGGGGGCCTGTGCGCGGTCGACCGGATGCTGTGCGAGGAACAGTTTGGCCACACCAGCGACATCCTGGTGCGGCGCGCCTTTGGCAACGTCTACGAGGCGCTGCTGGCTTGCCAGGGCGCGCAGGTGGCACGCTGGCTGGCGCCCTGTGTGCGCGGGGAGCGGGTGTGCTCGATCGCCATCACCGAGGCCGGTGCCGGATCGGACGCGCAGGGCATTACGACCCGCGCCGTACGGACGCCCAGCGGCTGGCTGCTCAACGGCAGCAAACATTTCATCAGCGATGCAGCCGTGTCGGACTTCTTCCTGGTCTCGGCGCGAACGGGCGACAGGGGCATCAGCCTGTTCATGGTCGACAAGGGCCTGGCGGGCTTCACGCTGGGTCGTGACCAGCCGATGATGGGCTTGCGCGGCACCTCGCATCTGGAGTTGTGGTTTGACAATGTGGCGCTCGAACCGCTGGCACTGCTGGGCGAGGAGGGCCAGGGCTTCAAGATGGCGATGGCGGTGCTGGGCCAAGTGCGCCTGGCGCAGGTCGGCGCGCGCGCCGTGGGCAAGGCCAGCCATGTGCTCGAATTGATGGTCGAGCAGGCCCGACAGCGCAGGCAGTTCGGCCAGGCGATAGCCGACTTTCAGTTGGTGCAGCAAATGCTCGCCGACAGCGTCATCGAGGTCAACGCAGCACGCTGGATGATGCTGCACGCGGCCTGGATGCTCGACACCGGAATCGACGCGCGCGACCAGATTGCGATGGTCAAGGTCCATGCCGCCGAGACCCTCGGCCGGGTCGTCGACCGGGCCGTGCAGCTGTTTGGCGGCATGGGCTACTGCAAGGATCTGCCCATTGAGCGCTACTACCGCGACGCACGCATCTACCGCATCTACGACGGAACCAGTGAAATCCATCGCACGGTCATCGCGCGCAGCGCGCTCAGGCGCGGCGCCGCGCTGTTTGATCTCCACCGCTAGCGCACACCTGAGCCTGCACGCCGCAGCGGCGGATTGCCTCCAGGGAGGCTGGCGGCTGGAGGGTGGACCGGTTGCGCGGCGCATCTGCGAAAATGCTTTGCGTACCAGGAGCCGAAGCCGCACCTGGGAGATCGACGGCAAAGGGTATATGCAAACACCAGACACAGCGGCCGCTACGCCGGCCCCCCTCGACTTCGACCGCAGCCTGGAGGATGTCGGCAATATCGTCGAGTTCGGCCATGTCAATTGCCGCGTGCCGAACCAGCAGCTGGCGATGGTTTTCTACGTGATGGGCATGGGCCTGACGCGCGACCCCTATCTTGCCACCGGCGTGGACCTGGCTTGGATCAATGTCGGAAGTTCCCAGTTTCATCTACCGGTGGGCGCGGCGCAGGTGCTGCGGGGCGTGACCGGGCTGGTGATGGGCGACCTGGACGCGCTGGTCGAGCGGCTGCAGCAGGTGGCGCCGCGCCTAGCGGACACCGCCTTCGCATTTTCGCGCGACGGCGCGCAGGTCGATGTTCGCTGTCCCTGGGGGAACCGCATCCGGGTGCATGCGCCGGACCCGGCGCGCTTTGGCCGCATGGCACTGGGGATGCCCTATGTGGAAATCGATGTGGCGCCTGGAACCGCTGCGCGCATTGTTCACTTCTATCGGGACATTCTTGCTGCCCCTGCCACCGTTGGCCAGGATGGGTGCGGCATGTATGCCCAGGTGTCGGCGGGCTTGTCGACCCGCATGCTGTTTCGAGAAACCGCCGCCGCATTGCCGGCCTACGACGGGCACCATATTCAGATCGCCGTGGCAGACTTCTCAGGGGTGCACGCCAGGCTGTTGCAACGCGGTCTGGTCAGCGAGGAAAGCAATCAGAGTCAGTACCGGTTCCGTGATATCACCGACCTGCAGACCGGTGAGGTGCTCGCGACGCTGGAGCACGAAGTGCGCAGCATGCGCCACCCGATGTACGCGCGCGAGTTGGTGAACCGCGAGCCTTCGATCACCAACCGCCATTTCGCCGCCGGGCATGAGGCTGCGCGCTTGCGTCTGACGCCACCCTGAGGCAGCGATTCCGGCACGGAATGGTCGCTGCTATTTTTAGTGCGATAGGGATTGTGAAGGGCCTCAAGGTCGTGATCGGTAGAGGCACGCGGCGCGCTTAAACTCGATGCCATGAAGATCTGCATATTGGGCGCCGGGGCGCTGGGTTGCGCCATTGGGGGCGTGTTGGCCGAAGGCGGCCATGCTGTGTGGCTCGTGAACCGGAGACAGGCCCATGTGGACGCGCTTAACCGCCATGGACTCATCATGCGCCAAGATGGAGTCGATCGGGTGGTTGCGGTACGCGCGGCGACGCACTGCAGCGGGGTCAGTCTGGTCGACGGGCCAATCGAACTCCTGATCGTCTTGGTGAAGTCCTTCGACACCCGAGAGGCGATCGAATCGGCAGCGCCGATGCTGGATGCCCGCACCATGGTCTTGTCCCTGCAAAATGGCCTCGGCCACGAGGACGTGCTGGCTGAGGTGGTTGGGCGCCAACGGGTGCTCGCCGGCAAGACCTATGCAGGTGGCGTGATGCTCGGGGCCGGCCACATCCTCGCTGGAACGCGCGGCAAAGAGACTTTTATCGGCGAGCTCGATGGCAGCGTGAGCGCGCGCGTGCAGGCCGTTGCCGACACCCTGCGCGGCGCCGGACTGAGCACCGAAGTCAGTGAAAACATCATCGCAACCATGTGGGACAAGCTGCTGGTCAATGTCGCCACGGGAGCGCTGAGCGCCATCAGCGGCTTGCCTTACGGCGCGCTTTATCGGGTGCCTGAGATAGAGGAGTGCGCCCTTGCGGCCGTTGCAGAGGCGATGGCGGTTGCGTATGCGGGCGGTATCGCGCTGGGGACAACCGATCCGCGCCAATCCTGGGTTAAGGCTGCCGCCGGGCTACCACCCGAGTTCAAGGCCTCGATGTTGCAGAGCCTGGAAAAAGGCTCTATCACCGAAGTCGATTATGTGAATGGTGCTGTCGTTAGCTGGGGCGTTCGGTATGGCGTTGCCACACCCGTGAATCGGGCTCTGGTGGCCTGCGTCAAGGGCGTCGAACGTTCCCTGCTAATGAAAAAGGTTTAGTCATCGTGGCCGCCCTGCAAAGGTCCTACGTCGAGCATGTCGCTGTACGAGTCAGGGACATCCAATGGCATATGCG
>CAISIP010000426.1 GCA_903885415.1 uncultured beta proteobacterium | reverse complement strand
GTCGATGTGGTACTCCCAATAGCCCGAAAACGGCCTGGTGCTCACCACCTGGGGCCTCGCGACCTGGCTGTCGGCGCCGTCGCCGGGTGCGCCGGTGACGGTCATCATCGCCTCGCCCGCCTGGAGGGCAGCGGCGCTTCCCAGTGCCACTGGCGCCGAGCCGCGCAAAGGCAGCAGCGCCCGTACCAGCCCAAAGCCGGTCGCCACGTCGTAGCCGACGGCCTTTGCCGGCAGCTTCTTGTTGTCCTGCGTGATGATCTCGATGGTTTCAGCTTCCATCATCAGGTAGCCGATCGTCAGAATGAGCCCGTCGGCACCAATGACAACGCCCGAACCGGAGCGCTCGACGCCCAGCGTCTGCGCCGATCGTGCGTCCTGGGCAACGCCGACACGAAGGCCCACCACCGCGTCATGCGCCTTGGCGAAGGCCTCCATCGCCGATTGCGGCGCTTCGGTCGGGGTGTTGGCCGCATTGGCGGCAAGCACCATGCACCCGGCAGCGATCAGGCTCAGGGCGCGCCATCTAGGCGATGGGAATCGATGGCAGATTTTCATGGCAGCAGGCTTCCTGGCTACGGGGTATAGGGATGGCTACATCCGATCTTATTCTGCCTTGGCGCCAGACTCCTTGACCACCTTGGCCCATTTGCCGATTTCCGCAGCCTGGTACCTCGCCAGCTCGTCCGGGCCCGAAAGCAGGGCTTCAAGGCCCAGGGTCTTCAGACGGTCTTGCACATCGGGAAGACGGAATACCCGGACCAGTTCGGCGTTCAGGCGATCCACGACCGGCCTGGGCGTGCCGGCCGGCGCGAACAGGGCAAACCAGGTGGTGGCCTCGAATCCCGGGACGAACTCGGCGACCGTCGGCACATCGGGTGCTGCCGCCGAGCGGCGCTCGGTGGTCTGCGCCAGCGCCCGGATCTTGCCTTCGCGCGCCATCGGCAACGCCGACGGCATGTTGTCGAACATCACCTGTATGCTGCCACCGATCAGGTCGGGAATGGCGAACTGGCGGCCCTTGTACGGTATGCGTCATGCTGGTGCCGGTCATCGACTTAAAGAGTTCGCCCGACACATGCACCGAGGTGCCAACGCCTGGCGAACCGAAAGACAGTTTGTTCGGGTTCGCCTTCATGTAGGCGATCAACTCCGGAACGCTCCTGACCGGCAGGTCGTTGTGGACCACCAGCAAGTTGGGCGCCGACGCTACCAGCGAAATCGGGCTGAAGTTCTTCACCATATCGTAGGGCATCTTGTCGTACAAGGCGCCGTTGATGGCATGCGTCCCGACGGTTCCCATCACCAGCGTGTAGCCATCGCCGGGCGACTTGGCGACGATGTCGGTACCAATATTGCCGCCGGCCCCCGGCTTGTTGTCGACTACCAAGGGCTGGCCGAGTTGCGCCTTCTCGCTGAACAGCCGCGCGAGTATGTCGGGCGCGCCGCCGGGCGGGAAGGTGACGACCAGCCGTATCGGTCTGGACGGGTAGGTCTGCGCCGGTGACAAAGCGCTGGCGAGTCCGAGCGCCGCGCACAGGGTGAGTTGCAGGCTGCGGTGTAGGAACCGGTGCGAAAGGCGTGGGGTCATGCGCTACTCTCCTTGTCCCCCAATGTAGGCCAAGGCTCCGAAAGCGGACAGGGTGGAAACCCTTTGGTTGGCGCGGCCGGTCCTGAAGGCTGCGCTATCGCTCATTGGCTGCGGTCGCACGATGACGGCCGATGATCCACCGGAAAGAAGCGAAGCAATCGCGATGACCGGCCCAGCCTGTCTGCGAAGCCTACCCCCGTGATGATCGCCACCGACCTTGACGGTCAGACCTGGAGCCTGGCCGATCTGCGCGGCAAGGTGGTGTTGATCCCCTTCTTGGCCAGTTGGTGCGAACCCTGCCTGGCAGAAATGCCGACGCTGCAGGCGCTGGCGCATCGACATGGTCCGCAGCGGCTGGTGGTGCTGGCGGTGAATTACGCCCACGACCTTGCACTGCCCAACGCCAAGGGCGCCAGGCTGGGGTTTTTCATGTATCCCACGGCTGAAAGCGCGGCAGGCCGACTGGATTCCTACGCGCCCGACGACTTCAGGTACCAACTCAGCGCACGGGAAATCAAGGCCTGATCTTGCCGCGCGATGGCGTCGGGCCCGCAGGCGCGCGCAGCATGGCTCCGACCATCGTCGCCGTCAGTCGCGGGTGATGCCCGACTCCTTGACGATGCGCGTCATCAGTTCGCGGTCGGCAAGAAAGAGCTTGTTGAAGCCCTCGACGTTGAGCGGGGTGGATTCGATACCGAGTTGCTGCAGTCGTTCGTGTACTTCCCGCACGGAGATGACTTTATTCACCGCCGCATTGATTCTCTCGACGGTCCCAGCAGGCGTGCCCGCCGGTGCGAGTAGGCCGAACCAAGACTCGAAGGTGAAGCCCGGCAGGCCCGACTCGGAAAATGTTGCTATCTGCGGCAGCAGCGCCGATCGCTTGGCCGCGCTCAGTCCAATGATGCGCAGGCGCGACTCCTGCAGATAAAGTCCTACGCCCGCTGTGGGCACGATGACCGCCTGGCCTCGGCCTCCGGTGACATCGGTCACCGCTTCCTGCGTCCCCTTGTACGGCACGTGTTGCATCTCGATGTCGGCCGAACGTGCGAAATAGGCCATTGCCAGATGGGTCGAACTGCCGACACCGGCCGAGTTGTAGTTCAGCACACCGGGGTTGCTCTTGGCGTAGCGGATGAATTCGGCCACGGTCTTCACGGGTAAGGCCGCATTCACCATCAGGATATAGCTCTGGTTGCCGATATTGGCGACCGGAATGAATTCCTTGACCGGGTCGTAAAACGGCCGGGCGCCCATGGCCGCTGTAACGAAATGGCTCGACGCTGCCATCAGCAGCGTCCTGCCATCGGGTGCTGCATGCGCCACCGCAGCCGTTCCGATCGCGCCGCCTGCGCCAGGCCTGGCTTCGATGATCCAGCTTTGTCCGAGTTCCCTGCCCAGCTCCTGCTGGATCGCGCGGGCCGGCATTTCGCGTGCACCGCCAGCGGCAAATGGAACGACGATGCGCGACACCGCAGTACCGGCCTGCGCCCACAAGGCATCGGTCGCGGCTGCCAGCAGGGCCGTCAGCACAATTTTTCTTCTGTTCATCGTGGAAGCTTCCGTCGTTGTGTGAGGCTGGCGCGAGCTCGGGTCAGAACAGCCGCGTGAACTCGTCAAAGAGCTCGTCCACTGCGTAGGCGCGCGGAATTAAACCCTGCTCGGCCGCGTTTCGGATCAGCAGCTGCAGCGCGTTGCGATTGGCCTCGATGCCGAACGGTGTCAGGTCTGGCGCGTCGGGATGGGAGGCGCGGGCCGCGGCCTTGCTGCGCTCGAGCACCGCGTAGAGCTCGCGAACCAGCTCGGGACGCTGGCGACACAGGCTCAGGTCGACCGTCATCATGTGGTTCACCGGCAGCATCTGGTGGCGTGCGCTCCAGGCCAAGGCTGCGGCGTTCGGGTCCGGCAGAACGGCCTGCAGCCGCGGGTCATCGGGCAAATCGGTTCCGATGATGGCGGCGTCGAGTTCGCCTGCCAGCAGCATCTCGACCATCGCGCGTCCGGCAGTGGCCCGGACGACGCCGCTCGGGTCGGGGAACTCTGCCAGGTGCCCGTCCTCAAATGTCACCCACTGCACCGATCGCAAATCCACTCCGAAGTCGTCGCGCAAGATGCCGCGTACCCAAGTCACCGTGGTCTGGGCATGGGCGCGCACGCCGATGCGCTTTCCCTGCAACTGGGCTACCGTGACCCGCGCGCGCTCGGCGTTGTAGACCAGGCAATGGTGCTGAAAGCGGCCCGCCCCGACGACGGCGGGAACCAGCGCAAGCGGTTTTCCATAGGCTTTGGCCTGCAGAAAGGTGACCAGCGCGAGTTCGGCGACGTCAAACTCCAGGTTACGCACCACCCGCTTGAAGGCCCGGTTGGGCACCTTCACCTCGTCGAAATCAAAGTCGAACAGCTGCGGGTGGATAGCGCCACTCCTGAGCGCACGGGTGTTGGGATAGTCGCCCAACAGGGTCTTGAGCCTTGGCTTCTTGGAGTGCATGGGGCTTCAAGCGCTGGCGATCAGTCGACCCGGGCGCCTGCGCGCAGGGCCGGATAAAG
>CAISIP010000425.1 GCA_903885415.1 uncultured beta proteobacterium | reverse complement strand
TTTAGCCAGGGCGTAACCAGCGTCTTCCGTGTAGAAAGAACGCAGGCTGGTGCAGTAGTATGCGCCGCTTGGCGGCTCGCTTGCCCGCTTCCTATCCGCAGAGCGGCAATGCCCGCTGCAGGCGTACGAGGGATTGGTCGCGGCCCAGAATTGCGAGGCAGTCGTAGAGCCCCGGGCCGACCGTCTTACCCGTGATGGCCACTCGCACGGCGTGCACGATGTCGCCTGTTTTCACGCCCGACTCCACCACGAATTGTTTGAACGCTTCTTCCAGTGAGGCCGGTTCAAATGTGGGCAGTCGGCTGATCAGAGCGGTCAGTTTCTCTAGCAGATCGCGCACGCCGGGTTTGGCCAAACGTTGTTTTACAGCCGCTTCGTCCATTGGCGGCGGGTGGAGCAAGAAAAAGTCGGCATAGCCCAGAATATCCCCTGCTACCTTTAGCCGGTCGCCCGAGGCCTCGAGGACTTTTCGGACGGTTTCAACGGCCGCTGGCTGCGGCGTTGCGGAAATCAATTGAGCTTTCACCAGAAACGGCAGCATCATCTCCAGTTTCTGATCGGTGGAAAGCTCGTGCATGAAATGATCCTGCACGGCCCAGAGTTTCTTGGGGTCAAAACTGGCGGCCGCCGAATTGATGCGATCCAGCGAAAATCGTTCGATGAGTTCTTCACGAGTAAAAAACTCCGTCTTGTCGTCGTACGACCAGCCTAGGAGAGCTAGGTAGTTGTCGATTGCCCAAGGCAGGTAGCCCACTTCCCGATAGAAATCAACGATGACGGGGTTAAACGTGTCGGCCTCGGGAGCCAAGCCGATTCGGGCAGCAATTTTCTCGCCGTGTTCGGTGATCTGCTTGAAGTCTGCGTTCTTGAGATACTGCGACAGTTTGCGTTTGCTGAGCTTGGTGCGGCTGCCCGGCTCGGCCACCAGCGGAAGATGGGCATAGGACGGCAGTGGGTAACCCAACGACATCGCAATAAAGGCCTGACGCGGCGTATTGGAAAGGTGTTCCTCCGCGCGGATCACGTGCGTAATCTCGAGGTCGTGATCGTCCACCACGCTGGCGAGGTGATACAGGCAGGAACTGTCGGCCCGTTGAATGACGTGATCCTGCTCGCGATCCCACGCAAACTCCACCCGCCCTCGCACAGCGTCATTAATGACAAGCGAGCCTTCTCGCGGCATCTTCAGTCGGACGACGCTCGACCGTCCTTCAAGCGTCAGTTTCTGGGCATCGGCTTGGGTCCACGCTGCCCATTGCCGGCTGTATAAAAACGGCTGTCCTGCAGCCTGCGAGGCTTTTCGCTCCGCGTCGAGTTCTTCGGGTTTTGCAAAATCCCGGTAGGCATGGCCAGAGGCCAGTAACCGCTCGGCTGCGGCGCGGTGCCTGTCGGCTCGCTGCGACTGAAAGTAGGGGGCGTGCGGTCCGCCAACGCCAGGGCCTTCGTCCCAGTCGATCCCAAGCCAGCGGAGCCCCGAGAGAATTGGCTCAAGCGACTCCTCAAGATTGCGGGCTCCGTCGGTGTCATCGATGCGCAGAATGAAAGCCCCGCCATGCTTCCTGGCGAAGAGCCAATTAAAGAGGGCGGTGCGCACGCCCCCAATGTGGAGGTAGCCGGTTGGGCTCGGAGCAAATCGGGTGCGAACGGTCATCGGGTGAAAGCAGTCAGG
>CAISIP010000424.1 GCA_903885415.1 uncultured beta proteobacterium | reverse complement strand
TGGCTTCGGCCACTGGCGACACATTGCCCGGTTCGTTGACGGTTCCGCCCATCACGATCACCTGGCGCAGCAACTGAGGCAGCTGCGGCTCCATCTTCAGCGCCAGGCTCAGGTTGCCTAGGGGCCCCACCGCCACTAGCGTGATTTCGCCGGGCCGTGCGCGTGCGCTGTCGACGATGAACTGGGCCGACGAGCGAGGATCCACTTTGGCGCAGGCTGCGCGCCGGGGCCCGAGGTTTCCCAGCCCGTCGGCGCCATGGATGTGCGCAGGGGGCTTTTGCTCCGGATTGCGCCATGGCTTCGCCGCCCCCACGGTGACCGGTATGGCGCGCCCGGCGATTTCGCACAGGTACAGCGCGTTGGCAGCCGCCTGTACGACGCTGACATTGCCAAATGTGGTGGTGATGCCGATCAGTTCGATGTCCGGGTGGGCAAAGGCGAAATACAGCGCCATTGCGTCGTCCACACCCGGGTCGGTGTCGTAGATCACGCGGTGCGGTGGGTGTTGCATTCGGGCGTCTGGCGGACCGCGCATCGACCGGCGGCTACTGCGGCAGTCCGCAGTAGCGTCGCAGAACAGCCTGGCTTTGCGGGCTTTCGGCCCCCGCGTCTTGCAGCATCTGGTTGACTTCCTGGTGCTCTGGCACCCCCGTCTGTGCCCCGGCCCGGGTGCAGGCCAGCGCTGCCGCGGCAGATGCGCGGCGCAGCGCGTGCGCCATGTCGTTGCCCTGGTCCAGCGCAGCGACAAGCACCCCGCAAAAAGTATCGCCCGCGCCGGTGGTGTCGACCGCGCTGACCGGGAAAGCGCTTTGCACCAAGTACTCGGACCCAATGCGGGCACAGCAGCCCCGCGGTCCCAGCGTGACGACCACGGCTGGCACCGCCACCCGATCCAATTGCTCGGCGATGCTGCTGCCCGGCGTGCCCCCGGCCATGCTGGTCAGTTCGCTCTGGTTGACGATCAGCAGATCAACCAGCGCCAACAGTTGGGCGTCCAGGACCTGCGCTGGCGCCGCGTTGAGAACGACCCGGGTTGCCTGCGCGCGGGCCATCCGGGCGTATGCCGCAACGGTTTGCAGTGGGGTCTCGAGTTGCATCAGCAGGTGGCTCACTGCGCCGAGGGTCGGGAAGTGCTGCGCTGCCAACGCATCGTTGGCGCCCGGTGCCACCGTGATCGCGTTGTCGGCGTTGTCGGCGACGCAGACGAATGCAGTTCCGGTCGCCAGTTCGGGTACCCGCACGATGTGCAGTTGAACCCCGGCTTCGCGCAGTGAGGCTTCAAGCGCTAGCGCGTAGGCGTCTTGGCCCAGTGCCAGCAGCATGTGGGTACTGGCGCCACCGGCGCGTGCGCAGGCAACGGCCTGGTTGGCGCCCTTGCCGCCGGGGTAGGTGCGCAGCGTGTGTCCGAGAACGGTCTCTCCCGCAGCGGGCACACGCGCGGCGCGCACCACAAAGTCCAGGTTGGCCGATCCGGCGACAAGAATCATGGTTGCATGGTTTCGTTGGATCGGTCGGCGTTCGAAGTGCTTGGCCGGACCGGAACGGGCAAGGGTCCCTGGCGGGATTATCGGGCCAGCCTAGCGCGGTCGCGGTCGGCCCTCGGTATTAGCTGCAGGCCCATCGGGCGCGCGCAGGCGGGTCCGGCTGGCGTCGAGCATGTGCGCCAGTTCTGACTCCAGCGGCAGCGGCTCCCCGCCGAGCTGCGCCGCCAGCAGTTCGGCGCACAGCACCGCATAGGTCAGGCCTCTGGACCCCATCGCGGCGCTGACCCACAGCGCATGCACCGGCCCCGCGTCCAGGGCACCGAGCGCCGGAAGCCGGTCGGTGCTGGTGCAGCGGGTGCCCCGCCAGGCCTGGACTTGGTCGTTGTCAAAGCGTGGCGCAAGCGCCTGCGCTGCGCCGGGAAGCAGCCGCGACAGACGTTCTAGGTTGTCCCGGTGGGCCCGCTGGTCGCGTAGTCCTGGCGAGTGCGTATCCGGCGGGCCTGCAGGCGTGACTTCGTAGGTCGCCGAAAGGCACCAGGCGTGCGTGCCGGCCATAGGCACATGCGCGATCAGGCTGCCGTCGCCATTGACCGGAAACCGCGGCAGCGCCGCGTATTCGGCGCTGGCTTGCTCGGCCCAGGAAAGCTGTCCATCGACGCTGCCCATGCGCGCCAGCCTGCGGCAACCAAGGCCTTCTTCCTGCAAGGCATCCGCCGCCATGCCGATCAGATGGTCCGTGGCACCGGCTGCAGCCACCACCAGCAGCGTGCTGCGCGACAGCAGCCGTCGGTTGGCTCCGAACAGCAGCCACTGGCCCGCCTCGCGACGGATCGACTGCACGGCGCTGCTGCCCGAAAACTGCACGCCAGGATATGCCAGGGCAGCCCGAACCAACGCCGCTGGCTTGACCCAGCCCGCTTCCGTATGCCAGGTGGCGCTATCGGTGCGCAAGCCGATGCCATGGGCACCCAGCCGGTGATTGGCGCTGGCCTCGGCCGACCATTGCTGGCCCGCCGATGGCCAGTCGGCTGGCAGGCCCGGTCGGCCATCCGGGTGCAGCTCTAGCGCTCCCGAGCCGCACCAATCCTCACCCTCGCGCAGCAGCCGGGCGCACATTTGCAGCGTCAGCCGTGCACCGGCGCGCGACAGCCTTGATCGTGCGCTGTCGTCGCGTGACAGCTGCGGCGCCAGCAGCCCCACCGGAAGGGATGAGGCGCCCGCCGCCGGCTGCTGCGCCGCGTCGAGCACCCGCACCTGCCATGCCCTGCGCGAGAGCGCCTGCGCCACCATGGCGCCGGCGAGCCCGGCGCCGATGACGGTGCAGTCACCCACGGCCATCGGCGCGTTGCGCCAGACGCTGCGGCTGCTGCCAGGGTCCCAGCGCGGCTGGTAGCTGCCCGCCCGGGTGGTGGCTTCGTCGGCTCCGGGGTCTGACACAAGGGGCCCTAAGACAAAGCCGGTGTCGATCAAGGCGCCGTGCAATTGCAGCGCCTGGGCCGGTACGCTGAGCGCCGTGCCGCGCCGGCAAAGTCGCGCCAGCGCTTTCAAACGCCACCGGTCCCAGCCATGGCTAGCGAGAAAAACCGTGTCGGCAACAAAGCGCTGTGCCGACAGCATCGGCTGCAGCGGCCCGATGCACAGGGTGAGGCGAAGTCGCTGCTGCTGCAACTCCAAGCGGTGAAAACCCGGCAGCAGGCCGAAGTATTGGCGATCCAGTTCCGCAGCCTGCCCGGCGATAGCCGGGTAGCGGGCCATGCGCGCTACCAGCGTGGCGCGGTCGGGCACCTCGGCGGCGATGGCCACATAGTGCAGCAGCGTCGGGGCCTGGGCGTCGCAGGCCCAAGCCTGCCACAGCTCGAAAAAGCGCGTACCGTCTGCGAAGTCGGTGTCCAGCAGGCGCCAGCACGGGTGGCCGCGCCAAGCCTGTGGCAGCCCAGTGGCGGCAATCGCCGGCGACTGCAGCACCGGCGGGGTCACGCAGGCTCAATCAAGACGATTTAGCTGCGTACGAGCGAGCGCCCGACATAACGCGGGGCAGGGCGCATGCGGGGACGCAGCCGTGGCACTTCGGCGCTAGGCGTCGGGCGGCGGCACATAGCCCTGGGCGGCGTCGGCGCCGCCGCCGAAGAAGTGCGCCTCCATCTGGCGCGCCAGGTACTGCCGGGCCCGAAGGTCACCCAGGTTGAGCCGGTTTTCGTTGACCAGCATGGTCTGGTGCTTGAGCCATGCGGCCCAGGCCTCCTTGCTGACCGCGCTCCAGATGCGTTTACCCAGTTCACCGGGGTACGGCGCAAAGTCCAGTCCTTCGGCTTCCTTGTCGAGCTTGATGCAATGAACCATGCGTGCCATGAGATCCGTCCTTGTTCCAAATAGGTGCGTCTGAATTGGAAATTGTCGCCGTTTTTCGACCTCGATGGCCGTTCTGGTGTCCAATCGGGGGTATCGATGGGGAGCAGCGATGTTGAGAAGCCTGAGCGTGCGCCGGACACTGGCGGTGATTTGTGCGGGAACGGTGGCGATGCTGGGCTACGGCCTGTATCTGCAGCATGGGCTGGGCCTTGAGCCCTGTCCCATGTGCATCGTCCAGCGTTACGCGATGGTGCTGGTGGCCTTGTGCGCAGGCCTTTCAGCGGCCACGGGTCGCCGGAGCGCCGAACGGGCGGCCGCGCTGCTGATGCTTGCAAGCGGCGGTTTCGGTGCTTTTGTCGCGGCGCGCCAGAGTTGGCTGCAGTGGTATCCGCCGGAGGTGGTTTCGTGCGGCCGCGATTTTTACGGAATGATCGAAACCTTCCCGCTGCAGCGCGCCATACCGATGATCTTCAAGGGCGGCGGCGACTGTACCAAGGTCGAATGGACCTTCCTCGGTGGCTCAATCGCCAACTGGTCTTTTCTGTATTTCTGCGCCATCGTGCTGGTCTGCGTCTGGCTCGGGCTTCGTTGGCTGCCGCCAAGGCCGCCCCTTACTCCAGCTTGATGCCGGTGTCCTTGACGACTTTCCCCCATCGGTCCATCTCATGCACCATGTACTCGCCCAGGGCCTCCGGGCTTGAGAGCGACACCTCCACACCGGCGTCGTACATGGCTTTTTTGGTCTCTGCCGAAGCCATCAGCTTGGCGATTTCGCTGTTGAGCCGGGTGACGATGTCGCGCGGCGTTGCGGCCGGCGCCAGCAGCGCCAGCCACACCGACGCCTCGTAGCCCGGTACGCCAGCCTCTTGGAGCGTCGGCACATCGGGCAGCTGCGGTATGCGTTTGGCCGTGGTGACGGCGAGCGCGCGCAGTCGGCCCTGCGGCACCTGCGCCAGCGCGTTGGGAACACCGGCAAAACTGCTCTCCACCACGCCAGCGACCAGATCGCTGGCAGCACCGCTGCTGCCTTTGTAGGGGACATGCTGCAGCTTGGCGCCGGTCATCGATACGAAAAGACCGCCCATCAGATGCTGCGCGCTGCCGTTGCCCGAAGATGCGTAGTGGATTGCGTCCGGCGCCGCCTTGGCCAGCGCGATGAATTCCTGCACATTGCGCGCCGCTACCTTTGGGTTGACCAGCAGCACATAGGGCGAGTCGACCAGCTTGGAAACAGGCGTGAAGCTCTTGATCGGGTCGTAGGGCATGGCCTTGTAGATCCACGGACTGATCACATGTGTCGTCGACACCATCACCAGTGTGTAGCCATCTGGCGCCGCCTTGGCGACGAAGTCGGTTCCGATGGTCGACCCTGCGCCGGCCTTGTTCTCGATGACGAATTGTTGGCCCATGGCGACCGACAGCTTTTGGCCGAGGATGCGCGCCACCACATCGGTGAAACCGCCCGGCGCAAATGGAACAATCAGCCGGACCGGCCGGTTCGGATAGCCTTGTGCAAATCCGTTTGGCAGGCTGAGCGCCAGCAGCGTGAGCACCAGCAGCGATCGCATGGCGGTTTTGTAAGCAGTGTTCATTTCATTCGCCTTTGTAGCTGGGCTCTGGCATGGTGAAGTAGCTGTTCAGGATGTGGTAGACCATCATGTAGTTCTTCTGCTGAAAACTGGCGTGCGATATGCCGGCCATTACGCTGAACTGTTTGTTCATGTTCGGCAGCAGTTTGTAGAACGCGATCAGATCGTCAAGCCCGGCAATGCCGTCGTGCTCGCCGCGCAGGATGATCGTCGGCACGGTGATTTTTTCCGGATCGACCAGCGGCAGCCTGGAACACATGTCGACGTAGGTCCCGGTGGGCATCGAATCGTCGAGCGTCAGTATGGCGTCGGCGAAGGCTTCGACGGTCACGGCATCGGCGGTTCCGGGGTGGTCGCGCTGGAAGATGCTGTGCACGAAGGGGCGGTCAATCGGCCGGCGGTTGCTAGCCAGAAATTCGGGCAGTTTTTTCTTGCGCTGGTCCAGCGTGTGGCTGCCTTCGCCGGTCCAAACAAAGGCGTCAAGCGCGAGCTTTGCCACCCGCTCGGGATGGCGCTCGGCGAAAAGCGCTGCCTTGAGCGCACCCGAGGAGATGCCATACATCAGCAGCGATCGCGCGGCACTTTTTTTTAGGATGTATTCGCTTCCCGCTTGCAGGTCGTCGGCGCCGTTGCTGATGTCGAAGTTGATGGCGCGGTGCTTGTCGGACCGGCCGTAGCCCTCGTTGTCCATCGTCCAGGTGTCAAATCCCTGGTCGCTGAACCAGTCCATCGCCGACGAATAGGGCCGCCCCGGCACCTGCAGGTCAAAGGTCGGTTGCGACGCCATCGACGAGCCGTGAACGAAGAAGATCGTTCCTTTGTAGGGCACCTTGGGCGAAGCCTTTTTCTCCCACAGGAAGAGCCGGATGTCATCTTTGCGGGTCCAGTGCGCGGTGCCGCCGTTCCATGTGACTGTTGCCATTGCGTTCAATTTTCCTTGGTTGTGTGCGATTTTCAGCGCAGCCCGCCTCAGCCCAGCTTCTTGACCAATACCTGACTCTTGCGGTCCCAGTTGTATTGGCGCCTGCGCGCTTCCGGTAGCTGCTCCGGATCCGCCTGTACAAAGCCGCGCTTGAGGAACCAGTGCATGGTGCGCGTCGTCAGCACGAAGATACTGTCCAGACCCATCGTTCGGGCACGCTGTTCGATGCGCTTGAGAACACGTTCTCCGTCGCCCTGGCCTTGCGAGTCGGGCGAGACGGTCAGCGCGGCCATTTCCGCGCTGCGGTTTTCGGGGTAGGGATACAGCGCGGCGCAGGCGAAGATGACGCCGTCGTGCTCAAGGATGGTGTAGTTGCCCACGTCGCGCTCGATCTCGGTGCGGCTGCGCTTGACGAGCGTGCCGTCCTTCTCGAAAGGTTCGATCAGCTTGAGAATGTCGGCCACATCGTCGCCGGTAGCCTCGCGCAGGCTTTCGAGCTTTTCATCGACGACCATGGTGCCGATGCCGTCGTGCACATAGACTTCCAGCAACAGAGCGCCATCGGTCGCGAAGCCCAGTATGTGGCTGCGTTCGACGCCGCCTTTGCAGGCCTTGACGCAGTGTTGCAGGTAAAAGGCGGTGTCGGTCGGCAGCACGGCGGGCGGCAGTTCCGACAGCAGTTTGTCGGCGGCAGCCAGCGGCAGTTCGGTGTCGATCGGGTTGTCCTCGCCTTCTGGTTCGCCGGGGCGAATTCGGATACCGGGCGTCTCGGTCAGGAAGATCAGCTTGTCGCTTTGCAGCGCGATGGCGACCGAGGTAGCCACTTCTTCCATGGTCAGGTTGAAGGCCTCGCCGGTCGGTGAAAAACCGAATGGCGATAGCAGCACCATGGCGCCAAAGTCCAGCGTGCGCTGGATGCCGGCGGTGTCGACCTTGCGGACCACGCCGGAGTGCTGGAAGTCGACGCCGTCGACGATTCCCACCGGCCGCGCACTGATGAAGTTACCCGACAAGACGCGCACCGTCGACCCGGCCATCGGCGTGTTGGGCAGCCCCTGGCTGAACGCCGCCTCGATTTCGTAGCGTATCTGGCCGGCCGCTTCCTGTGCGCAGTCGAGCGCGACCTCGTCGGTGATACGCAGGCCACCGGCGAAGCGCGGCTGGTGGCCCTTGGCCTTGAGCTGCTCGTTCACCTGCGGCCTGAAACCATGGACCAAGACGACCTTGACGCCCATGCTCTGTATCAGCGCCAGGTCCTGCGCGATGCCGCTGAGCTTGCCAGCGGCAATCGCCTCGCCGGCGATGGCTACGACGAAGGTCTTTCCGCGGTGCAGGTGAATGTACGGCGCCACCGATCGGAACCACGGAACGAAGGTGAAATTGAATACGGCGGACATCGTTGCGGGTGGTGAAGATGGCTGGGCGTGTGCAGGAGAAAAGTGTAGCAGTCGTGCTGTGGCAGTCGCCGCGGGCAAAAATCGCGGCGCCGGATAATCGGCCCATGTCCGAACCGGTTATCGCGTTCCCCGAATCTCTGCCGGTATCTGCGATGCGCGGCGAGATCGTCGCCGCCCTGTTGGCCCACCAAGTCATCATCGTCTGCGGCGAGACCGGATCGGGAAAGACCACCCAGTTGCCCAAGATGGCGCTGGCCATGGGCCGCGGCAAGCGCGCGGTGGCGCAGCATGGATGGGGCCAGCCGGCCTACGCGCCGGGCCAGGGAAAGCTGATAGGACACACGCAACCGCGGCGTATCGCGGCCAGCAGCGTCGCCAAACGCATCGCCGAAGAGCTGAAGACGCCGCTGGGCGAGGTGGTCGGCTTTAAGGTGCGCTTCCAGGACCGGCTGTCGCGGGAGGCCTCGATCAAGCTGATGACGGACGGTATCTTGCTGGCGGAGACGCAGAGCGACCCGCTGCTCAAGGCCTATGACACGCTGATCATCGACGAGGCGCACGAGCGCAGCCTGAATATCGATTTCCTGCTCGGTTACCTGCGCCAGATACTGCCACGCCGTCCTGACCTGAAGGTCATCGTGACTTCTGCCACCATCGATGCGCAGCGCTTCGCCGACCACTTTGCGTCGGGCCGCGGACCGGCGCCCGTGATCATGGTGTCGGGCCGCATGTTCCCGGTGGAGCAGCGGTACCGTCCGTTCGAGGAGTCGCGCGACTATGACCTGCACAACGCGATTGCCGACGCCGTGGACGAGCTGTGGCGCGATGGGCGCAATGCCGGCGACATATTGGTTTTCCTGCCCGGCGAGCGCGAAATTCGCGAGGCGGCCGACCATCTGCGCAAGCATCTGAGCCACCAGCCGGCGACGCGCCAAGCCGAGGTGCTCCCGTTGTTCGCGCGCCTGAGCCAGGCCGAGCAGGACCGTATTTTTGACGGCCACGGCGGCCGCCGGATCGTGCTGGCGACCAATGTCGCCGAGACCTCGCTGACGGTTCCCGGAATCCGCTATGTGATCGACGTCGGTACCGCACGCATGAAGCGCTACAGCTTCAGGAGCAAGGTGGAGCAGCTGCTGGTCGAGCCGATCAGCCAGTCGTCGGCCAACCAACGCGCCGGGCGCTGCGGGCGCGTCGCCGACGGCATCTGCATCAGGCTGTATGAGCAGCAGGACTTCGACCAGCGACCGCGCTTCACCGACCCGGAAATTCTGCGCAGCTCGCTGGCTGGCGTGATACTGCGCATGAAGTCGCTGCATCTGGGTGTGGTGGAGGACTTCCCATTCATCGAGCGGCCGCAAGCCAGGGCCATCGCCGACGGCTACCAGTTGCTGGCTGAACTCGGCGCCGTCGACGGCGCCAACGAGCTCACTGCCATCGGCAGTGAACTGGCGCGCCTGCCGCTGGATCCGCGGGTGGGCCGCATGATTCTGGAGGCGCGCGCGCGCCAGTCGCTCGACGAGGTGCTGGTCATCGCCAGTGCGCTGAGCGTGCAGGACGTGCGCGAGCGGCCGATGGACGCACAGGCGGCGGCCGACGCCGCGCACCAGAAGTTCGACGACGACAGGAGCGAGTTCAGCGGCTACCTCAAGCTGTGGAAATGGATCGGGCACGCGCGCGGCGAGAAGGGCAGCGCGGAGCATCGGCTGTCCAACCGCCAGTACGAGTTGCTGTTGCGCCAAAATTTTGTCAGCCCGCGCCGGGTGCGCGAGTGGAAGGACATCTATTCCCAGTTGCAGACCGTGGTGGCCGAGCATCAGTGGCGCATCAACAGCACGCCGGCCAGTTATGAGCAGCTGCATCTGTCGATGCTGGCGGGACTGCTGGGCAATATTGGCTGCAAGCTCGACGACGACGACGTGTACCTCGGCGCGCGCGGCATCAAATTTCACCGCCACCCCGGAGCGCACCTGTCCAAGAAGCCCGGCCGCTGGATCCTGGCAGCTGAGCTGGTGGAGACCACGCGTCTGTTCGGTCGTGGTATCGCGGCCATAGAGCCGCAGTGGATCGAACAGGTTGGTAGCCACCTGCTGAAAAAGCAGCTGCTGGAACCGCACTGGGAGAAGAAAGCGGCCGAGGTGATCGCGCTGGAGCGCGCGACGCTGTACGGCATCGTCGTCTACCACGGACGTCGGGTGAACTATGCGCGGGTGGACCCGCAGGCCGCGCGGGAGATGTTTATCCGCGAGGCGTTGGCGGGTGGGCAGTGGGACAGCAATCTGCCGTTTCTCGCCGCCAACCGCAAGCTGGTGGCACAGGTGCAGGACTTAGAGCACAAGTCGCGCCGCCAGGATGTGCTGGTGGACGACGAACTGATCTACGCCTTTTACGATCAGCAGCTTCCGGCGGAGGTCTGCAGTGGCCACAGCCTGGAGCGCTGGTACCGCGAGGAAGTGCGTCGCCGACCGCAGCTGCTGGCGCTCACGCGCGACGAACTGATGCGCCACGAGGCGACGGGAATCACGACCAGCGCCTTTCCGCGTACGCTGCGCTTGGGCGGAATTGATTGCCAGGCGCAGTACCTGCACGAGCCCGGCGACCCGCGCGATGGCCTGAGCGTGACGATTCCGATCTTCGTCCTCAACCAGGTCAACGAAGATCGCTGCGAATGGCTGGTTCCGGGAATGCTCAAGGACAAGCTGCTGGCGCTGCTCAAGAGCCTGCACCAGAGACCGCGGTCGCGCTTCGTTCCACTGCCGCAGAGCGCGGCGCGCATCGCGGCCCAGTTGGGAGCGCCAGAATGTTTCGGCCACGCCAGCCTGCTCGAGGCCTTGCTGCGCATTGTTCGTGATGAGACCTCGCTCGACATACAGCGCGGCGACTTCAAGCTCGAGACATTGAGCCCGCACCTGTTCATGCACTTTCGGGTCGTCGACGAGCATGGTCGACAGCTGGGAACCGGCCGCAGCCTGGGCGCGATCAAGGCCGAATTCGGCGCGCAGGCGCGCGGTGCATTCCAGGCGCTTGCCGGGATCAAGCTCGGCGAGCAGCGGTCCGCGCCGACGGCCGCCGCCACCGCGTCAGCCCCCGGCGACAGCAGGTCGGGTGCGTCGGGTTCGCATCCGGTTGCGGCGGATTCTCCTAGCGCGTCGGCCCCTGCCGCTGCTGCGCAACAGCGCTACACCGGCTGGAGTTTTGGCGAACTTCCCGAGCTGCTCGAGATTCGCAAGGCCGGTCAGGTGTTGGTTGGGTTTCCGGCGCTGATCGACGCCGGCGACGCGGTGTTGATCGAGGTGTTTGACGAGCCCGGCGTCGCCGCCGCGCGCCACCGCGGTGGCCTGCGCCGGCTGTTCGCGCTGCAACTCAGGGACGCGCTCAAATATCTGGAAAAGAACCTGCCCGAGCTGCAGAAGATGGGCGCTGCCTATATGCCGCTGGGCACGCTCGACGAGCTGCGCACCCAGCTGCTCGAGCTCGCGATGGACCGCGCCTTCTTGCGCGAGCCGCTGCCCGCCGACGCGCAAGCCTTTCAGCGTCGCGTCGACGAGGGCCGTGGCCGCTTGACCTTGATCGCCAACGAGATTGCGCGCTTGGCTGCCGGTATTTTGGCCGAGTACGCGCTGGCCCAGCGCAAGATCAAGGACAGCAAACACGCGCCAGAAGCCGTTGCCGACGCCGCGCAGCAGTTGCAGCGCCTGATGCCCAAACGATTTCTGGTGACGACGCCGTGGCCGCAGTTGCAGCATGTCGCGCGGTATCTGAAGGCCATCGTGCTGCGGCTGGAGAAGGTCCGCAGCGACCCTGCGCGCGACGCTTCGCGCCTGGCGGAGCTGCAGCCCTTGGAGTCGCGTTGTTGGCGGCTGCTGGCAGAGCGCAAGGGCGTTGCGGACGCGCGGGTCGACGAGTTTCGCTGGCTGGTCGAAGAGCTGCGGGTGAGCTTTTTTGCACAAGAACTGCGAACGCCACAGCCGGTCAGCGTGAAGCGGCTTGAAAAGGCCTGGCAGCAGATCACCCAATGAAGGCAGCCGTGCGCCGAGCAGCGTCGTCCATTTGTTCCGGTTTGCGCCGCCAGTGGGTGCTGGGGCTGCAGCGTGCCACCCGGCTTGACGCGACCATCAAGGGCATGCTGTGGATGGCGCTGTCGGGCCTGCTGCTCGTGCTCCTCAATGTGATTTGCCGCTATCTGGCGCAGCAATTGCACCCGCTGCAGGCGCAGTTCCTGCGCTACTTCGGCGCGATGCTCGTGATGCTGCCGCTGGTGGGGCGATCGGGCTGGTCGGCCTGCTGGCCCAGGCAGGTGGGGGGTCAATTCGCCCGTGGCGCCGTTCATGCAGCCGGACTGAGCATCTGGTTCATCGCCTTGCCGCGCATTCCGATTGCCGACACCACGGCGATCGCTTTCACCGGGCCGATCTTCATCATGCTCGGCGCGCGAATTTTCCTGGCCGAGGAGATGCGCTGGGAGCGGTGGGTCGCGGCCGGCATCGGTCTTGTGGGCGTGCTGATCGTTGTCGGACCCGGGCTGTCGGGTGCCGGCGGTGTCTACAGCCTGCTGATGCTCGCGTCGAGCCCGGTCCTTGCCGCCTCTTTGTTGATGACGAAGGCGCTGACTCGCACCGAGCGGGTGGACGTGCTTGTCCTGTGGCAGGCCATCACGGTCACGCTGTTTAGCCTGCCGCTGGCCCTGTGGTTCTGGAGCGCGCCCAATGCCTGGCAGTGGCTCGGCTTTGTCGCGGCCGGTGGCCTGGGCGCGGCTGGACAGTACTGCCTGGCGCGCAGTTTTTCGGTGGCCGATATATCGGCGTCGCAGTCGGTACGCTTTCTCGACCTGGTGTGGGCGGCCATGCTGGGCTGGATGCTTTTTGGTGAGCATCCGAGCCACTTCACGCTGATTGGCGGCGCGCTGATCTGCATGGGAACGCTGTGGGCGGCCCGCCGAGAGTCGCGCAGGCTTGCACGCTGAACCGGCTCCCCGGTGCCCCCCTGCGACCGGCGCAAAGCCGGCGTGGGACTGGCACGGTCCGCCGCAAGCGGCCGCACTGCGGTGTCGGCTCGCTTTACAGGCGCTTGCGCTGAAGATGGGAGACCGGCTCACGCTTTCCGGGAAAAGTGCCGCAAGGCCTCGGCGGGCGGTCTGGTGAATCCCTTTATCGACCAGTCTGCTATGTCGGGCCGCTTTACATGCTTCTGGATGTCTACGGCGTCATGGTAAAAAAATTTCAATGAATTCAACGGCTCGCAGCGCTGGCCCACAAGTTGCTCTTACAACTTTGTCGCACTCTGTTACAGCGACGAGCAGCATTCAAACCATTAGGAGTTATTCATGAAATTCAAACCATCGATCAACGCCATCTGCGCGGGCATTGTTCGGGTCGGGCGCAAGGCGAATCCCGCGAACCAGGGCATCGGTACACCGGGCATATGGCAATGGGGGACGGTCGCCGTGCTTCTCAGCCTGAGCGGTGCTGCATCGGCCAGCATTGTTCTGCAGACCGCCAACAATCCCACCGGCAATCAGTCCTACAGTGGCGTTGGCGTGCGATTCCACGTCAACAGTTCGATCGACGTGACCGACCTGGGCATTTTCGACAGCGATCAGGATGGAATCGTGGGCAATGGCACGCTGTCGGCCACCTTGTTCAAAGCCGATGGCAGCGTGCTGGCTACCCAGACATTCACAAATGGCGCACCGGGCACTCTGGACGCAAAGTACCGGTTCAAGACGCTGACTGGGCCTGTCACTCTGACCATCGGCGATTATGTGTTGGCGGGTTACGGCTGGTCCGGGCTGGATAGCGAACACAACAGCAATTTAGGGGGTTTGGCAGAAACCTTTAGCGGCTCCGCCCTGGTGTCGTATGTCGACGCGCCGTTCGGCAGCATGCCCGGAATCGATGCGGACACGGTAATGCCCACTACTGTGTTCGGGAGTACCAACTATTTTTCGGCTGCCAACATGCATTTTGACGCCACCCCCGTACCCGAGCCCGCATCCCTGGCGCTGCTAGGGTTGGGCCTCGCCGGGCTGGGATGGAGCCGTCGCAAGACAGTCAAGGCCTGAGCAGGCTCCTGCAGGCGGACCCCCGCGGGGGTATGCGCGATGCGCGGCGCCTAAAGCGCTGCCAGTCGCTCCAGGGCTGCGGCCAGCGTTTCGTCCTTCTTCGCAAAACAGAAGCGCACGACGCGCTGGTCAAACCCGTTGGCGTAGAAGGCCGACAGCGGAATGGCCGCCACGCCGATTTCGCTGGTGAGCCACTTGCAGAAATCGGCCTCGCCCAAAGAACGCTCCGAAACGCCGAGCTGCGATATGTCGACGCACTGAAAATAGCTGCCTTCGCTGGGAAGCAGCCTGAAGCGCGTCTTCGCCAGGCCATCGCGAAAAAGGTCGCGCTTGCGCTGGTAAAAGGCCGGCAGATCCCGATAGGGTGCGGGGTCGCGCAGGTAGTGCGCCAGCCCGTGCTGCACGGGCGTGTTGACCGTGAAGACATTGAACTGGTGTACCTTGCGGAACTCGGCGCTCAGGGCAGCGGGCGCCGCCACAAAGCCCACCTTCCAGCCGGTCACATGGTAGGTCTTGCCGAAGCTCGAGACGATGAAGGCGCGGGCTGCCAGGCCCGCGAAACGTGCGGCGCTTTGGTGCTCCTGCCCGTCGAACACCATGTGCTCGTAGACCTCGTCGCTGATCAGCAGGACATCGGTGGGCGCCAGTATGTCCTGCAGCCTGCACATGTCGGCATGGCTCCAGACGGTGGCGCTGGGGTTGTGCGGGCTGTTGATCAGCATGGCGCGGGTCCGGGGCCCGATGGCTGCGCTGATCCGGTCGAAATCGGGCCTGAAGCTGCCAGGCGTGAGTGCAACCCGAACCACGGTGCCGCCGGCGAGTTCTATGTTGGGAATGTAGCTGTCGTAGCAGGGCTCCAGAACGATCACCTCGTCACCGGGTCGCACCACGGCCAGTATGGCGGTGATGATCGCCTGCGTTGCGCCGGCGGTGATGGTGATTTCGCTGCCCGCGTCGTAGACCCGGCCGCCGGATGGGCCATGCCAGGCGCCCATTTTCGCAGCGATTGCCTCGCGCAGGGCGGGGATGCCGGTCATCGGCGGGTACTGGTTCAGACCGCGCTCCATCGCCCCCGATACCGCCGCGACCAGCGCGGGATCGCAGTTGAAATCCGGGAAGCCCTGGCCAAGGTTGACCGCGCCTTTTTCAAGCGCCAGCCCCGACATGACGGTGAAGATATTGGTGCCCACGGCAGGCAGTTTGGAGACCAGTTCGGGAGTGCGGGCGGCGACAGGGTT
>CAISIP010000423.1 GCA_903885415.1 uncultured beta proteobacterium | reverse complement strand
GTCACATTCAGAAAAGGACGGGCGTTGCGCCGGAACCTGCGGTACGCCGCAGGCTTCATGCGACCCGCTGCAGAGGGGCGCTGACGACGCGCTTTTCCCGCAGCGCCGCCATCACCCGCTCGGGCGTCGCGGGAAGCCGGGTCAACCGCACGCCGACGGCGTCGTGGATCGCATTGACGATGGCCGCCGCGGTGGGCGTGATGGCGGGCTCGCCGATACCCTTGACGCCCAGCGGCGTCTTGGGGTCGGGTTCGGTGATCAGCACCGAGGTGATGGTGGGGACGTCCAGCGCGGTGGGCAATATGTACTTGGCAAAACCCGGCGTCGTGGTCTTGCCGTCGATCTGGATGTAGTCTTCCATCAGCGCGTGGCCCAGCGCCATTACCACCCCGCCCTCTATCTGTCCTTCTACCTGTTGCGGGTTGACGACCCGGCCCACGTCATGCGCGGCCCACACCCCCAGCACCTGCACCTCGCCGGTGTCATCGTCCACTTCCACCTCGGCGATCTGGGCGCCAAAGACATAGCTTTGCCAGGGCGTGGCCACCCCAGTTTCAGGATGCAGCGGCGTATGCTGCGAGGTGAACAGGCCGCTGCCGACGACGACGATTCCGCGTTCCTTCTTCAGCACATGGACCGCGTGGGCCATCGACACCCGTTGGGTCGAGGAACCTTCGACCCACACCGCGCCGGCAAAGGCGCGAACGCTGTCGGGCGAGACCGACCAGTAGGCGCCCATCGCATGGCGAAATTTCCCAAAAGCCTCGCGGCAGGCGATCGCCACCGCATTGCCGATCATGTAGGTCATGCGGGTGGCGCCGGCGTGCGCCGCCTCGGGGACGCGCGCCGTGTCGTTGTCGCCGAGCACGATGTCCTGCGGGCGAACGCCCATTTCCTGCGCCGCTATCTGGCACAGACCGGTGAGCACGCCTTCACCGATTTCGGTCACACCGGTTGCGACCTTCACCGTCCCCCCATCGTCGAGCTCGACCCACACGGCAGCCCTATCCATAGCCGCCGTGCGCGCGATTCCGTACCATCCGCAGGCAACGCCGCGTCCTCTATGCTTCATGCTGCTGTTCCTCCTGATGGCTCGGTGCTGCCGATGGCAGGTAGGCGCCCAGCGTGCACGGCGCGCGGGTACCGGGCCCGTCCAGGTCAGTGCGCGCCGGCAGACCGTGCGCACGGCGATGCGGCACACCGGCGTCCCAACCGGCTGCCGCCACCGCCGCCTGCAGGCAGTCGGTGGCCAGTACCCGGTCGAGTGGCTGCATCGTGTGGGTCAGCGCGCCATCGCGCATCAGATTGAGCATCCGAAGCGCGACCGGGTCCATCGCCAGCCTTTCGGCGCACAGGTCCAGATGCGCCTCGGTCGCGAACTCAGACTGGAAGGCGCCAAAAGCACGCATCGCCCCGCTCGGCGTGTTGTTGGTATAGACGCCGATGGCGTCGACCCATACATTGGCGATGGCGTAGGGGCCTGGCCCAAGAATGGCGGACTTGTTCATCACGCCCGGGGTCGACATCGCGTAGGCGCCGCCGTCGGACACCATCACCATCTTGGTCGCCACGATGCGCCCGTCGCGCTTGAGTCCCATGGTGTAGCGAATCTTGAACGGGTGGCGCTTCGCGCTGGCAGCAAAGCTTTCTTCGCGGGTAAAAACATAGCGCACCGGCCGGCGCGTCTTGATCGCGCCCAGCGCCATCATGCCCTGGTAGATCATGTCTTCCTTGCCGCCAAAACCACCGCCCACGGTGCTCATGATCATGCGCACCTTGTTGATGGGCCGTCCCAAGATCTTCGCCAGCATATGGCGATGGTGGGTGATGTTTTGGCTCGGCGACTGCACCGTCACGCAGCCGTCGGGCTCCACATAAGCCAAGCCCGCCTCCGGCTCAAGGTAAGCATGTTCGATCGGGGCGGTCTCGTAGATTTCCTCGACCACCAGGTCGGCTTCGCGCATCGCCACGTCCACATCGCCCTTGCGGATTCGCGTGTGCTTGCAGATATTGTTGGCGGCGAATGGATGCAGCTGCGCGGCGCCGGGCTGCATCGCGGCCTCGGGGTCGAACAGTCCGGGAAGCGTTTCGTACTGCACCTCGATCAGGCGCAGCGCGGCGCGCGCTATGTCTACGGTCTCGGCGACCACCGCTGCGACCGCCTCGCCCACATAGCGCACGACGCCGCGGGCCATCACCGGCTGGTCTTCGATGAAGACGCCAAAATTATCGACGCCGGGAACATCGTCGCTGGTCAGCACGCACTCGACCCCCGGAAGGGCGCTGGCGCGGCGGGTGTCGATCGCCAGAATGCGCGCGTGTGGGTGCGGGCTGCGCAGCACCTGCATGTGCAGCATGTTGGCCATCCACATGTCGGCGGCGTATTTGATGGCACCGGTGACCTTGGACGGCGCGTCGAGCCGACGGGTACGGTGTCCCATAAAGTTGTCGGCCGGCTCTTCCTGCAGGGCGGCGGGCGCCGTCGCGCCATTGATCACATCGCGTGCGAGTTCCACCGCGTCGAGAATTTTCTGGTAGCCGGTGCAGCGGCAGATATTGCCACCAAGTCCTTCCTTGATCTCGTCGATGCCGGCATGGGGGTTGCGGCGCAAGGTCGACGTCGCCGCCATCACCATGCCGGGAATGCAGTAGCCGCACTGGCTAGCGCCGCACTTGTGAAAAGCCTGCTGCACCACCGTCATGCCGTGGTCACGGTCGAGGTCGTCAATGGTCTCGACCGCGCAGCCCTGGACTTTATGCACTGGCGTCAAGCAACTCTTGATCAACTTGCCGTCGAGGAACATCGAGCAGGTGCCGCATTCGCCCGCACCGCAGCCTTCTTTGCTTCCGGTGAGCTTGAGTTCTTCGCGCACGAAGTCAATCAGGCGATAGTGATTCGGCACGCTGCGCACCACCTGGCGGCCATTGACCCGCGCCGAAATTTCAACCATCGGATGGCGGCCGCTGGCGGACGCGCTAGCGCCGGATGCGATGTCAGGCATGCACAGACTCCTTGGGCAAGCGCTCAAGCGCGACGCCGGATTGCGCCAGCGCCGACGCCAGCGCGCGCTCTACAAAGTTCGCCAGCACCTCGCGCCGGTATTGCTGGCGGCTGCGCGAACGCACCCGATCCGCCGTCATCAGCGCGGCCTCGCGCAGCAATTCGGCGCCGGGCGGCTGTCCGCGCAAGCGCATTTCCACATCGTGCAGGCGCTCGGGAACCGGACCGACCGCGCCAATGGCAATGCGGCAATCCTCGATCCGGCGCTGCGCCCAGTCGAGTCGAATCAGCGCCGCCAGGCAAACCGTCGATATCACCAATGAGCGGCGATGCCCTACCTTTTCAAAAGCCGCTCCCCATCCGGGAACGGCGTCGCATTCGATGGTCGTCAGGATCTCGTCGCCCGCCAGTTGCGTCTTGCCCGGCCCGACGATGAAATCCGACAGCGGCATGCAGCGCGACTCGATGCGCGAGGCGACCCGGCGCGCCAGCGTCACGCTGGCATTGAGCGCCAGCAGCGCCGGCTGC
>CAISIP010000422.1 GCA_903885415.1 uncultured beta proteobacterium | reverse complement strand
ATGCGGGCGCGTTTGAATGAAAATAGGTCTATGCAGCTCAACCATATCGCGAACCAATCGCTGCCTTCGGCCAGCGGACGGCTGATCGACGTGATCGACCCCTCCGATGGGCAGGTCTTCGATGCCATCCAGCGCAGCGACGCGTCGGACATCGACGCCGCCGTGCAGGCCGCTCGCCGGTGCTTGGACGGTGCCTGGGGCCGGCTCAGCGCCGCCGAGCGCGGCCGGTTGCTGATGCGACTTTCGCACAAGGTGGGCGCGCACGCCGAGGAGTTGGCGCTGCTCGAACAGCGCGATTGCGGCAAGCCGGTCAAACAGGCGCGTGCCGACGCCGCAGCATTGGCACGCTATTTTGAGTTCTACGCCGGCAGTTGCGACAAGTTGCACGGCCAGACCATTCCCTACCAAGATGGCTACAGCGTATTCACCTGGCGCGAGCCGCACGGCGTCACCGGCCATGTCATTCCGTGGAACTACCCGATGCAGATCTTCGGGCGCAGCGTCGGCGGCGCGCTCGCGGCCGGCAATGTCTGCGTGGTCAAGCCGGCCGAAGATGCCTGTCTGTCGCTGCTGCGCGTGGCGCAGTTCGCCACCGAGCTCGGATTTCCGGCGGGCGCGATCAATATCGTCACCGGCTACGGCAACGAGGTAGGCGATGCGCTGGCGCGCCACGCCGGCGTCGACCACATCAGCTTCACCGGAAGCCCCGGGGTTGGCACGCTGATTCAGCAGGTGGCAGCCGAGCGGCACTGCCCGGTCACGCTCGAGCTCGGCGGCAAGAGCCCGCAAATCGTGTTTGCCGACGCGGACATCGACGCGGTGCTGCCGACCGTCATCAACGCCATCGTTCAAAACGCGGGACAGACCTGCTCGGCGGGCTCGCGATTGCTGGTGGAGCAGTCGATCTACGAGCCACTCCTCGAGCGGCTGGGCCAGGCTTTTGCGCGCCTGCGCGCGGGCCCGGCTGCGCTGGATCTGGACCTCGGCCCACTAATCCGTCAGAGCCAGCAGGAGCGCGTCGCCGCCTTCTTGGCCGACGCGTACGCCGACGGGGTCGCGGTGGTCGCGCAGGGCCAGGTGGTCACCGAGGCACCTGCAACCGGCTTTTACCAGGCGCCAGTTCTGCTGCGCGACGTGCCGGTCGCACACCGTTTGGCGCAGGAAGAAGTGTTCGGACCGGTGCTCGCCGCGATGGCTTTTCGCGACGAGGACCATGCGGTGGAAATCGCCAACGCGACCCGGTTCGGACTGGTCACCGGAGTCTGGACCGCCGACGGAGCGCGGCAGTTCCGTATGGCGCGGCGCGTTCGCAGCGGCCAGGTCTTCGTCAACAACTACGGGGCCGGTGGCGGCGTCGAACTGCCCTTTGGCGGCGTCAAATCATCGGGCTACGGACGCGAAAAGGGCTTCGAGGCGCTGTACGGCTTCACCACCCTGAAGACCGTCGCCGTGCGCCACGGCTGAGACGGCGTCAACCGCCTGCAAGAATAGGCCCAAACACCACCAGGATGAACCATGCGCGTCCAAGACAAAACCATCATCGTCACCGGTTCGGGAAGTGGCATCGGCGCGGGAATCGCGCAGCGCCTGGCGGCCGAAGGCGCCAATGTGATCGTCAATGACATCGATGTCGTGCGTGGCGAGCGCGTCGCTGCGGGCATCCGTGCGACGGGTGCCAAGGCGCTATTTTTTGCCGCCGACGTCACCTGCAGCGCAGACGTGCAGGCACTGGTGGGCGCAGCGGTGCAGCACTACGGCCGCCTTGACGCGATGGTCAACAACGCGGGCTGGACCCACCGCAACCGACCCGCGCTCGAAGTGGACGAAGCCGAATTCGACAAGTGCTTCGCGGTGAACGTCAAGAGCCTGTACCTGGCGACCATCCATGCGACGCCGGTCTTTCGCGCGCAGGCAGGCGGGAGCTTCGTCACCATCGCATCCACCGCCGGCTTGCGCCCGCGTCCGGGCCTGACTTGGTACAACGCCTCCAAGGGCGCAGCGATCACGCTGTCGAAGTCCCTCGCGGCGGAACTCGGCCCCGACAACATCCGGGCGAACTGCATCAACCCGGTGTTTAACCCCGATACCGGCCTGTCGGCCGAGTTTGCTGGCGGGCCGCTCGACGATGCGCGGCGCGCAAAATTCCTGTCGACCATACCGCTGGGGCGTTTTTCCACCGCACTCGACGTGGCCAATGCGGCGTTGTACCTGTGCAGCGACGAAGCCGCCTTCATCAGCGGCGTGTGCATCGAGGTCGATGGTGCCCGCTGCGTCTGATCGCACCGGCGAAAAATCGCAGCATGTCTGAACGCTTCATTCCACTGATCGACCAGCGCCACGCGTCGGGCGCGGCAATCGCACCGGAGCTGCAAGGCGCACCGATGCCTGCGCTAGGCCGACTGCGCGACGCTTTGGGGCGGCCGCTGCGCGACCTGCGCATCAGCGTCACCGACCGCTGCAACTTCCGCTGCAGCTACTGCATGCCGAAGGAAGTCTTCGACAAGAACCACCTGTATTTGCCGCAGTCCTCGCTGCTGAGCTTCGAGGAAATCACCCGACTGGCACGCCAGTTCCTGGCGCACGGCGTTCGCAAGATCCGACTGACCGGCGGCGAACCGCTGCTGCGCAAGAACATCGAGGCGCTGGTCGCGCAGTTGGCCGAATTGAGAACCGTCGACGGCTGCGCACCCGACATCACGCTCACCACCAATGGGGCGCTTCTCGCGCGCAAGGCCAGCGCCCTGAAAGACGCCGGGCTGCAGCGCGTGACCGTCAGCCTCGACGGACTCGACGATGCGGTCTTTCGCAGCATGAACGATGTCGACTTTCCGGTTGCCGATGTGCTGCGGGGAATCGACGCCGCGCAGGCGGCGGGCCTGGGCCCGATCAAGGTCAATATGGTCGTCAAGCGCGGAACCAACGACCATGAAATATTGCCGATGGCACGCCACTTCCGGGGTTCCTCGATCGTGCTGCGCTTCATCGAGTACATGGACGTCGGGGCAACCAACGGCTGGCGCATGGACCAGGTACTTCCCTCGGCCGACCTGTTGCAACGGCTGCGCAGCGAACTGCCACTGATGGCACTGCAAGCGTCGAGCCCGGGTGAGACTGCGCAGCGCTGGGGCTACGCCGATGCACAAGGACAGTTTTCGCCCGCACTCGGCGAGATCGGCGTCATCAGCAGCGTCACCCAGGCCTTTTGCCGCGACTGCAACCGGGCCCGGTTGTCGACCGATGGAAAGCTCTACCTGTGCCTGTTCGCTTCGCAGGGCCATGACCTGCGCAGCCTGCTGCGTGCGGGTGCTGACGACGACGCGCTGGCCTCGGCCATTGGCCATATCTGGAATGCTCGGAGCGACCGCTATTCGGAATTGCGCAGCACCCAGGCCCCTAACGATGCGGGTCCGCGGCGCGTCGAGATGAGCCACATCGGCGGCTAAGCGCATGGCTATTACGCCCTTTTCCCAAGACGCTGCGCGGCCGGGCCAATCCACTGCCCCGGGCATCGCCAAGTCCCAGATAACGGGCGTGGTGCTCGCCGGCGGGCGTGGCGCGCGCATGGGCGGTTTGGACAAGGGTCTGCAGCTCTTTGGTTCCGTGCCGCTGGCGCTGCACACGCTGCGCCGATTGCAGCAGCAGGTGGGGAGCGCCATGGTCAATGCGAACCGCCACATCGATGCCTACGCGGCCTTCGGCGTTCCGGTCTGGCCCGACACGCTGGTGGACTATGCCGGACCGTTGGCGGGGTTCATCACCGCCTTGCAGCATTGCCCGACGCCGTATCTGGCCACCGTCCCCTGCGATACGCCGCTGTTCCCGCAGGACCTGGTGGCGCGGCTCGCGCAGGCGATGCAGCGCGACGGGGCCGAGATCGCCATGGCATGGGCGCCCGAACCGGGACCCGATGGCCAGACGCACTGGCGCGCGCAGCCGGTGTTCTGTCTTCTGCGCACCAGCCTGCTCGAAAGCCTGCAGGACTTCACCGCCCGGGGCGGCAGAAAAATAGACGCCTGGACCGCAACGCACAACACGGTGCTGGTTCCCTTCGACGACCAGCGCGCCTTCTTCAACGTCAACACACTGGACGAACTCAAGGCGCTGCAACCGTGAACCCCAGCCGCATGGAACAGATCGCAGCGCAGCTGCAGGGCTACGACCCGCAGAGCCTGAGCGCCGACCATGTGGGCCAGTTCCTGCAGCGTCTGGTGCAACCGTTGGACCAAGCCGAGGAGGTCGGCATATTCGACGCGCTGGGACGGGTACTGGCAAATGACCTGGTATCGCCCATCAGCGTGCCACCGCACGACAACTCGGCCATGGACGGCTATGCCTTCGACGGCGCGCAACTTCAAGGCGCCGCCGAGCTCAGGCTCCGGGTGGTGGGAACCGCACATGCCGGACGGGTCTGGCAAGGTCAGGCCGGCGCTGGCGAGGCCGTCAAGATCATGACCGGCGCCGTCATGCCGGCGGGCCTTGACACCGTGGTCCCGCAGGAGATGGTGCAGCCGCATGGCGACACGATCCTCTTTTCGCCGGGCCTGCTGGCACCCGGCGACAACCGCCGCTTGCTCGGCGAGGACCTGCTGCAAGGCCAGCCCGCGCTGCGCCAGGGTGCACTGCTGGGCCCGGCTGCTTTGGGACTCATCGCCAGCCTCGGCATCGCCCGGGTGCGGGTGTGGCGCAAACTGCGCGTCGCCTTTTTTTCCACCGGCAGCGAGATTCTTAGCTTGGGCGAGGCGCCGCGCGAAGCGGCGGTTTACGACAGCAACCGCTACACCGTGTTCGGCATGCTCAGCCGCCTGGGCGTGCAGGCCATCGACATGGGCGTGGTCCGCGACGAACCGGAAGCACTCGAGGCCGCATTTCGGGCCGCTGCGCGCCAGGCCGACGCCATCATCACCAGTGGCGGCGTCAGCGTTGGCGAAGCCGACCACACCAAGGCGATGATGCAACAACTCGCTGGCGACAGCGGCGGCGTCGCATTCTGGCGCATCGCGATGCGACCGGGCCGCCCGATGGCGGTAGGCCAGATTGCAGCCCCGGAAGCCGGCTCGGGTCGCGCGGCGATCCTGTTCGGTCTGCCGGGCAATCCTGTGGCCGTCATGGTCACCTTTCTGGCCTTTGTGCGCCCTGCTCTTTTACAGATGATGGGCTCCCATGGCGGCGTGCCGCCGCTGCTGCGCGCGCGCAGCAGCGAAGCGAT
>CAISIP010000421.1 GCA_903885415.1 uncultured beta proteobacterium | reverse complement strand
CGTCGACCTCACCGTCGGCGGCTCGTACCTGCTGCTGGCGTTTTTTGCCGTGATCATCGGCGGGCTGGGCAGCGTGCGCGGCGCCTTTGCCGCTTCGCTGCTGCTCGGCGTAGTGCAGAACCTGGGCAACGTGCTGCTGCCGAACGTGCCGGGCCTGGCGATCTACGTCGCGCTGACCGCCTTCCTGATCTGGTGGCCCAATGGCATAGTTCCGCCCAAGGGCGCGCACGCATGAAGCCGGCCGGCGCCGAATCCCGGTCCACCCCCGGCAAGGCTGTGTCGGCGCGCACGCCGCTGGTGCTCGGCGCGGTCGCACTGGCCGTGGTCGCCAGCGTGCCGCTGTGGGCCAACCCCGGCCTCGAGTTCATCATCGGGCTGGTGCTGATCCAGGCGCTGTTCGCGATGTCCTGGAACATCCTGTTCGGCTACGCGGGGCTGGCGTCATTCGGCCATGCGGGGTTCTTCGCCATGGGTGCCTATGCCACGGGCGCGCTGTTACGCTACCAGATCGCGCTGCCGTTCCCGCTGATGCTTGTGCTGGGGGCGCTGATTGGCGGCGCGGCCGCCTGGGTGATCGGCATCGTGGCGCTGCGCCGTCTCTCCGGTATCTTTCTGGCGGTGCTGACGGTGGCGCTGTCCGAGATCCTGCGCCTGGTGATCAGCTACTCCAAGGTGCTCGGCGCCGAGGACGGCCTGTCCAACATTCCGCGCCCCAGAATCGACCTTGGTTTTGCGCTGCTGGACCTGAGCTCGTCACAGGCGTACTACTGGTTCCTGGTCGTCACCATTGCACTGGCCACGGCCGGCCTGTGGTGGCTGCTGCACAGCCGCTACGGCCGGATATTCCAGGTCATCCGGGAGGACGCGGAGCGCGCCGCCTTCCTGGGAACCAACGTGGCCCGCTACCGCATCCTGGCGTTCGTGATATCGGGCGCCGTGGCCGCGTTCTCCGGCGCCCTGTATGCGCCCTGGACCCGCGTTGTGACGCTGGAGGAGGTGCATTGGCTGCAGTCGCTGCAACCGATGCTGTTCACGCTGTTGGGCGGGGTCGGCTCGTTCTGGGGGCCGGCGATTGGTGCCACCGTGTTTGCTGCCATCGGCTACTACACCCGCACCTACGCCGGGCTGTACGAGGTGATCGTCGGCGGGCTGTTGATCGTGATCATCCTCGTGGCGCCCAGTGGCGTGGTCGGTATGTACCGCAAGCTGCGTGCGCGGCTTGCGGCGCGCGGCGCAGGAGGCGGCCCGTGAACCCGTTGCTCCAGATCGAAAATCTGCGCGTGTGTTACGGAGCGCTCGAAGTCATCAAGGGCGTGAGCCTGGAGGTGGCGTCCGGCGAATCCTTCGCGGTGATCGGCCCCAATGGCGCCGGCAAGACGACGTTGTTCAAAGCGGTCACCGGCGAGGTGCCCGGCAGTTCCGGCAGCGTGCGGTTCGCCGGGCAGGACATCACGCGCATGGCGGTGCACCAGCGTGCACGTGCCGGGTTCGGGCGCACGTTCCAGGTGGCGCGCGTGTTCCAGGGGCTGACGGTGCTGGCCAACGTCATCTGCAGCGTGGAGGCGCGCCTGCGCGGGGCGGGCCGGTCCTGCGGCCCGTGGTACGCATGGCGCCCTGCGCCGGCCGTGGTCGACGAAGCCGAGCAGCTGTTGGCCGATCTGTCGCTGGCGCATGTGCGCCCGGTCGAAGCCAGGTTCCTGTCGCACGGCGACAAGAAGCGCCTCGAGATCGCGCTGGTGCTGGCGCAGCAGCCGCGCGTGCTGATGCTCGACGAGCCGACCGCCGGTATGTCGCATGCCGACCGGCTCGCCATCGTCGACCTGATCTTGCGCCTGCGCCGCGACAAGGGCATCACCGTGGTCATGACGGAACACGACATGGACGTGATCTTCGGGCTGGCCGACCGCATCATGGTCATGAACTACGGCGAAGTCATCGCCATGGGAACGCCTGCCGAAGTGCGTGTGAATCCGCTGGTGCGCGAGGTCTACCTCGGCAAGGAGATGGTCGATGCTTGAGGTTGCCGCGCTCCATGCCTGGTATGGAGACAGCCATATCCTGCATGGCATCAACCTGAAGGTTGCCGAGCGTGCCCGCGTCTCCGTCCTCGGGCGCAACGGGGCCGGCAAGACGACACTGCTCAAGAGCATCATGAATGGCGAGCCCCGCATCAGCGGCCGGGTGGCGTGGGACGGCAAACCGCTGGATGACCTGCCGGCGTTCCGGCGGGCGCGCCTTGGGATGGCACTGGTGCCGGAGGACCGCCGCATCTTCACCCACCTCACTGTCGCCGAGAACATTGACATGGCGGCCCATGCCGCGAGTCCCGCACGACCGGCGATCCCGGCCGCCGAGGTGATTGCGGACATCCCGATGCTGCGGCCGATTGCCGATCGCCTCGGGGGGCAGCTCTCCGGCGGACAGCAGCAGATGCTGGCGGTGGCGCGTGCGATCGCGGCCCGCCCGCGACTGCTGCTGCTCGACGAGCCGACCGAAGGGCTGGCGCCGTTGATCGTCGAACAACTCGCCATCGATGTCAGGAAGGTGTGCGAGCGGGACGGCGTCGCGCTGCTGCTTTCGGAGCAGAACATCTGGTTCTCGCGCCGTTGCACCGATTACGTCTATATCCTCAGCACCGGCCGCATCGCGTTCGAGGGCAACTGGAAGGACTTTGACGCCGCTGGCGAATCCGCCAAGCGCCATCTGGCCCTCTGACGGCCCGGATCGGGGAGGAACATGCCAGGAGAAAGCTTGAAATTCGAGACCATGGTTGCAGGGCTGCAATTCCCGGAAGGCCCGATCGCGATGGACGACGGGTCTGTCGTGCTGGTGGAGATCCGGCGCCAGACGCTCACGCGCGTCGGGGCTGACGGTCGTTCGGACGTGATCGCGCATCTCGGTGGTGGGCCGAACGGTGCGGCGATCGGCCCGGACGGCAAGGCCTATGTCTGCAACAACGGTGGCTTCAAGTGGGCCGAGCTGCCCGGCGGCTACCTCAGCCCGCACGGCGCGCCCGATGACTGGAAAGGGGGCTCGATCCAGCGTGTGGACCTGGCCACCGGAGCGTTCGAGACGCTGTACGAGTCGTGTGACGGCGTGCCGCTGCGTGGACCGAACGACATCGTCTTCGACCGGCAGGGCGGCTTCTGGTTCACCGATCTTGGCAAGACGATGAACGACCACCGGTTCCACGGCGCGATCTACTATGCGAAGGCCGACGGAACCAGCATCGTCCGAGCGAAGTTCCCGATGGTCACGCCGAACGGCATCGGCCTGTCGCCTGACGGGGGCATCGTGTACGTGGCCGAGTCGCTGACAAGCAGGATCTGGGCATTCGACATCGAATCGCCGGGCGTGCTGAAACCCCCGCAGGACCTGCTGCCCGGCCGACTGGTGGCAACATTGACCGACTACCAGTTGGTCGACAGCCTGGCGCTGCAGGCCGATGGCCGCGTGGCCGTCGCGACGCTGTTTCGCGGCGGCATCTCGATTGTCGACCCGCG
>CAISIP010000420.1 GCA_903885415.1 uncultured beta proteobacterium | reverse complement strand
CCGCTCTTCACCGCCTGGTGCGCCGTCAACCGGGTGACGCCCAAAGACAGGGTGCTGGGCGAATCCGAGCGCATCAGCGTCGCGCAGGCGCTGCACGCGATCACCATGGGCCCGGCCTGGACGCTCAAGCTGGACCATGAGATCGGCAGCATCGAGTGCGCAAAGCGCGCCGACTTCTGCGTCCTGGAGGACGATCCGCTGGCGGTCGACCCCATGGCGTTGAAGGACCTTCGGGTCTGGGGTACTGTTCTATCCGGCCGGGTCTTCAAGGCCGGCCCCGGATAGGACACCCGCCGTGAAAGGGCCATGCGCTCAGGTCGACAGCGGTTCGCAGCCGGCGGGCGCGTGGCCAGCGCGGCTGCCGATGACGGTGATCGGCGGCTTTCTCGGCGCGGGGAAAACCACGCTGCTCAACCACTGGCTGCGCAACGCCGGGGGCCGACGACTGGCGGTGCTCGTCAACGATTTCGGCGCGCTCAATATCGACGCGCGGCTGATCGCTGCCAACGACGCCGACACGATAGCGCTGAGCAACGGCTGCGTCTGCTGCCAGATCGGCGACGACCTCAGCCAGGCGCTGATCCGGGTACTCGAGGCCAAGCCGCCTTTTGACGGGGTGGTGGTCGAAGCCAGTGGGGTTTCCGACCCGTGGCGGGTGGCACAAATGGGTCTGGCCGACCCGGCGCTGGCACTCGACGGGGTCGTCGTGCTGGTCGACGCCAGCGCTGCGCTGGCGCACGCGCACGACCCGTTGCTCGCCGATACGCTACAGCGCCAACTAAAGGCAGCGGACCTGGTGGTCCTCAACAAAGTCGATCTACCCGGGCCGCTCCAACTCGACGCGGTACGCGCGTGGTTAGCGGGCGCCGCAGCGTCGGTGCCGCGGTTCGAGACCACGCAGGCCCGGGTTCCGGTCGCCATGTTCAGCGGCCTGTCGATGCCGAACGCTGGCGCGGCCCCCGAGGCGCTGGTGCATGCGCACGATCCGCATCACGGCGCGGTCTTTGACACCTGGTCCTGCGAGCCGCCACACGCTTTCGAGCGTGCTCGCCTGCGCGACTGGCTGCGGGTGCCACCCGACGGACTGCTGCGGCTCAAGGGGCTGCTTCGCTCGGGGTCCGCCGATACACCCTACCTGGAAATCCAGTTCGCTGGGCGCCGGGGGTCGGTTAGAGCGGCGGCTGCGGGCACCGCAGGTCCCGCCATCGTCGCCATCGGTCTGCGCGGCCAGCTTCCGGTGGCGCGACTGGAGGAATTCTTCAACCCCAGGGCCTGACCCACAGAAGGAGCTCAGCTGCCCACCAGGTCGTTAGACCCCAGCATGACCACGCTGTTGAGGAAGATGCGCACCAGCTCGGGCTGGCGGCGGACGCCGGTCTTGGAGTAGATCGAGCGCAGGTGCGCCCGCGCGGTATTCCTGCGGATATTGAGCGCCTCAGAGGCTTCGTCGAGCGACAACCCGTTGGCCAACTGGATCACCAGCGACGTCTCCGTCGGGGTCAGCTGGAACATCTGCTGGGCCAGTCGCGCAGTGGGGTCGGCCTTGGCCTCGCCGTCACGAACAAAGACGGCCACGCTGGGCCGGTGCTTGCCTTCGTTCCACTGGTCCGGTGCGATGGCCTTGACCAGCACACCGAAATTGATTTTCCCGGAGGGTCGGCTGACCGATATCGCCTCTATGAGCGAAACCTTCGACGAGCCCTGCTGGGCCAGCACGCTGCGCACCAGTCGATGCAGCTTGCGGTTATCGGTCGGATAGCTTGCCTCGAGCTGGTCGCCGACCATGCGCAGGCCGTCGTTCATTTCCAAGATGCCGCTTCCCATCGCGTTGACTTCCTGGATCCTGCCGTTCTCGTCGAGCAGGATCACGCCGACCATCATCTGGGTCATGGCCTGGCTGTACAGCGAGCTGAGCTTGCGGTCACGGTGGATCGCCTCGTGCAAGTCCAGCGTGCGACGCAAATGGGGAATCAGCCGCTCCGCCAGTCGCCGGTCACTCGGCGAAAAAGGGGGCTTGGCCTTCGGTCGGGTCAGGCGCAAACCGTAAATATTGGAGTCCTTGGTCGAGATGTCACAGGCCATCACATGAAATACATCCAGCGGCGCGCACCAGTCGCGGTAATAGGCACTGTCGCGCCAATCCGATTCGCTGAGCACATCGCCCAGCGTCACCAGGCGGTCCGGCGGCAGGTCGACAAAGGGACTGGTGGCGATAAGCGGGTTACCGGTCGACAGCGGACCAGCCCCGCTGGCCGAAACGATCAAGCCCAGATCGTTGTTGCCGCCCGGGCGAACAATCAGCGACGAAAAATTGGCGTCGAAGGCAACCCGCAGCGCCTCCAGGCAAGGCTCCCAGCGGTCGCTGTCGATCGCCGCATCGTAAATGATGCCGAGCAGTCGACTCAAACGATCCAGTTCGCCATCGACCGTGGCGGCCCCAGCGAGGGAGGTGGGAGGTGCTGCGCAGGCCATTGCCGCCAAATTGTATCGGCCGCTCGCGTCCGCCGTGCGGCGAAAGCAATAGGGTGAACCCTAGTGCCGGCGCCTTCAAAAGCCAAGCCCCCCACACCGTAGGCCATCGTCCGGGCGGTCGAT
>CAISIP010000419.1 GCA_903885415.1 uncultured beta proteobacterium | reverse complement strand
GGCCGATGCAAGACCGGATCGACGCCGCAGGCTAACGGACGGCCACACCGGTGCTGTGCGAAAGGCCCCATACATAGGCTGACAGCACATGGATTTGCGCAGGGCTCAGCTTGTCAGACTGCGCGGGCATCTGGTTGACCTTGCCGGCGTTGACCATCGCCACGATGGCAGCTTCGCCGTACCCATGCAGCCATATGCCGTCGCGCAGGTTGGGGGCACCCAGTGACGGATTGCCCTGGCCGTCGACTCCATGGCAACCGACGCAGATCGAAAACTTCGACTTTCCAAGTGCCGCCCGTAGCGTGTCGTGCGGACTGGCGGACAGGCTCAATACATAGTTAGCGAGGTTCTTGACATCCTCAGGCGTTCCGACCGCCGCCGAAAGCGCCGGCATATTGCCGATCCGGCCTTGGCTTATCGACTCCGCAATCTTGTCCGGGCCGCCGCCGTGCAGCCAATCGCCATCGCTCAGATTGGGGAAGCCCTTGCTGCCACGCGCGTCGGAGCCATGGCACTGCGAGCAGTTGTTCATGAAGATCCGCTCGCCCATCGCCATCGCCTGCGGATCTCGGGCGACATCCTCAGCCTTCATCGCCATGAACCGGGCATACAGTGGCGCCGACTCTTTCTCGCCCTGGCCCATCTCAAGCCCATGCTGCCCGACCGATGTCCAGCCCAGGGTGCCGGCGTAAGCCCCCAGACCCGGGTACAAGGCCAGATAAGAAAAGCCGAAAACGATGGTGATGACAAAGAGCCAGACCCACCAGCGCGGCAGCGGATTGTTCATCTCGCGCAGGTCGCCATCCCAGACATGGCCGGTGCTATTGTCGCCAGCCGCCATGACCCGCGCCCTGCCGCTGATCCAGAGCAGCAGCAGACAAGCCAGAATGCTAGCCAAGGTCATGGCCGCAACGTAGTAGGACCAAAAGCCGCTGTCGAAGTCGCTCATTGTTGCTCCCTGTGCAAGGCTCAGTCCTGTTCGAACGGGAGCTTTTCTGCCTGGTCAAAATCCTCCTTGCGTTGCGCGGACCAGGCCCAGGCAAGGATCCCTACGAAAAGCGCAAGACTGACGACGGTGGTGATGGACCGCAGGACATTGACATCAAAGACTTCCATTTCCAAACCCCATTGCCACTGATTCGTTTACTTAAAGGCCAAGCCCAGCATCTGCAAGTAGGCGATGGTCGCGTCCAACTCAGTCTTTCCACGCACCGCATCGGCGGAGCCTGTGATCTGTGCCGCCGTGTAGGGAACGCCCGCCACGGCCAGCGCCCGCAAATGCGCCGGCATCGATTCGGCGTCGACCAGGCTCCTCTCCAGCCACGGGTAGGCCGGCATGTTGGACTCCGGAACCAGATCACGCGGATTCCCAAGATGCATGCGGTGCCATTCGTCGCTGTACTTTCCACCCACGCGGGCCAGGTCGGGACCGGTGCGTTTGCTGCCCCATTGAAATGGATGGTCGTAGACCGATTCGCCCGCCACCGAATAGTGACCGTAGCGCAGGGTCTCCGAGCGAAACGGCCGGATCATCTGCGAGTGGCAGTTGTAGCAACCCTCGCGGACATAGACGTCCCGACCCGCCAGTTGCAGTGCGGTGTAGGGGACGACCCCCTTGGCGGCTTCGGTCGTGCTGCGCTGGAAGAACAGCGGAACGATCTCCACCAATCCGCCGACCAGCAGCACCAGCAGGATCAGGACGATCATCAGAAGGTTGTTGGTCTCTATCCGCTCGTGCGAAAAGCCCGATGCCCCAGATTGTTTTGCCATGGTGATTCCCTCAGGCGGCCACTGCAGCAGCCGGTACGCTGACACTGGCAGGTCGTCCGGCGGAAACGGTCTTGACGACGTTCCACAACATGATCAGCATGCCACCGAGGTAAAGCAGACCACCGATCAGGCGCAGCACATAGAACGGATAGGTCGACTTGACCGACTCGACAAAGCTATAGGTCAAGGTGCCATCCGGGTTCACTGCTCTCCACATCAGGCCCTGCATGACGCCGGCGATCCACATCGCGGCGATGTACACGACGATGCCGACAGTGGCGACCCAGAAATGCATCTCGATCGCCGGGACGCTGTACATCTGTTTGCGACCGTACAGGCGCGGAATCAGGTAATACATGCTGCCCATGGTGACCAGGCCCACCCAACCCAGTGCGCCCGAGTGGACATGGCCCACGGTCCAGTCGGTGTAGTGACTCAGGGCATTCACCGTCTTTATTGACATCATGGGCCCCTCGAAGGTGCTCATTCCGTAAAAGGACAGCGACACGATCAAGAAGCGCAGGATCGGGTCATCGCGCAGCTTGTGCCAAGCACCCGACAAGGTCATGACACCGTTGATCATGCCGCCCCAGCTTGGCGCCAGCAGGATCAGCGAGAAGACCATGCCAACCGACTGCGTCCAGTCGGGCAAGGCCGTGTAGTGCAGGTGATGCGGCCCGGCCCACATGTAGGTAAAGATCAGCGCCCAGAAGTGGACGATCGACAGGCGATAGCTGTAAATGGGCCGCTCGGCCTGCTTGGGAATGAAGTAGTACATCATCCCAAGGAAACCAGCTGTCAGGAAAAATCCGACGGCATTATGTCCGTACCACCATTGCACCATGGCGTCCTGGACGCCCGCGTAAGCCGAATAGGATTTCATCAAGCCGGCTGGAATCGCCGCGCTGTTGACCAAGTGCAGCAACGCCACGGCGATGATGAAGGCACCGAAAAACCAGTTCGCGACATAGATGTGGCGCACCTTGCGGGTTCCGATCGTGCCAAAAAAGACGATGGCGAAGGAGACCCACACCAGCGTGATGAGAATGTCGATCGGCCATTCGAGTTCGGCGTACTCCTTGCCTTGGGTATAGCCCAGCGGCAACGAAATGGCAGCCGCGACGATCACCAGCTGCCAGCCCCAGAATGTGAAGGCCGCCAGCTTGTCACCAAACAGCCGCACCTGGCAGGTGCGCTGGGCCACGTAATACGCCGATGCGAACAGTCCGCAGCCGCCGAAGGCAAATATGACGGCGTTGGTGTGCAGGGGCCGCAGCCGGCCGTAGCTCAGCCATGGAATCCCGAAGTTGAGCTCGGGCCAAGCCAGTTCGGCCGCGATCACCACGCCCACCAGCATTCCCACGACGCCCCAGACAACGGTCATGAGGGCGAACTGGCGTACCACGGTGTCGTTGTAGGCCATGGCCCTAGCGGCATGGTTGTTGGGAATCAGCATCCTCGTCCCTTCCGATAAGTTGTGGGCGATTCTGCAGGGCCCGCACTTTTCGGGTCATGACCTATATCAAGAGTCACAGGACTGAAGGCTCTGGGCTCATGATTCATCCAGCACCCTTTGCCCCTGCTCCTCCAGATCGTCAAACTGCCCGCGATCGATCGCCCACCACAGCCCCCCCAGAATGAAGAACACCAGCATCACCGACAGCGGAATCAGCAGATAAAGAATCTCCATTAGGCCGGCCCGGGCAGCGCGAGCCCACGCGACAGACGCAGGGCGTTGCCCACGACGACCAAGGAGCTGGTCGCCATTCCGAGCCCTGCCATCCACGCGGGAATCCAGCCCACCAGCGCCAGCGGAACGCACGCCAGGTTATAGGCCAGCGCCCAGCCAAGGTTCTGGCGGACGACGGTCATGGTTCGCCGGGCCAGCATGAGCGTCTGTGCGACGCGAATCAACTGTCCCCCCGCGACGATGAAGTCCGCCTGCGCTCGCGCCAGGGGTACGGCAGGACCAAAGGCGAACGACACATCGGCCCCCGCCAGCGCGGGAGCGTCGTTGAGTCCATCGCCCACCACCGCCGTCCGGTGCCCCGCAGCCTGAAGTTCCCGCAGGAATTGCAGTTTCTGCGCCGGCGTGCGGCCGGACTCAAACCGGTCAATGCCAATGGCCTGCGCCACCGCACGCGAAGCCCCTGCGCCATCGCCCGACAGCATATACACCGCCATGCCGCTGTCCCGCAGAGCAGCGATGGTGCTGCTGGCGTCGGGGCGTACCGCCTGGGCCAGGGAAAATGTCGCCAGCCAGCCATGCGCATCGGAGAGGAAAATATGGCCGGTATCCGGGTCCTGCCCAGCCACGCCGCAAAATTGGGCCGAGCCCAGGCGCAGCGCCACAGCCGGCGCGTCCGCTTGCCCGGGCGCTGCCCACGCCCTGACCCCCTGGCCCACCTCCTCGACCGCCCGCTGGGCCGTCCAGCGCTGCGGGCCGGCCGCGCTGGCACCGGCCAATGCCAAGGCCCGCGACACCGGATGCAGCGAATGCTGCGCCAGCGCAGTGGCCATCGCCCATGCGCGTTCGCCCGATATTCCCTCTCGGGTTGCCAGTAGATCGACCCGCAGCGCTTCCGACGTGAGGGTTCCGGTCTTGTCAAACACCACGGTATCGACCCGCGCCGCGGCCTCCAGCGCCTGTATGTTGCGCAACAACACGCCCGCGCGCGCCAGACTGCCCGCGGCGGCCAGCATCGCCGCCGGCGTTGCCAGCGACAAGGCGCAGGGGCACGTCACGATCAGCACCGCCACCGCAACCATCAGGGCACGCTGCGGATCGGAAGGCCACCAAAAGGCGGCGGCGAGTAGCGCCGAAACCACAACGGCCGTCAGAAATGGTTTGGCAACACGGTCCGCAAGCAGCGCTAGCCGCGGCTTGGCGGCGGCGGCCGCGCGCATCAGGGCAACGATCTGCGCAAACCGGGTGTCGTCGCCTACCCGCAACACGCGTACCTGCACGCTGGCGACCAGGTTGTGGCTACCGGCAATGACGTCGTCACCCTGGCCCAGTGCAAGGGGTCGGGATTCGCCCGTCAGCAGCGACTGGTCCACCGATGTCTCGCCTTGGACAATGCATCCGTCGGCGGCGAAAGCCTGCCCCGGCAGCACGCGGATCGTGTCGCCCGGACGCAGCCGCCTGGCCGCAACCAACTCAAAGCTGCCGTCCTGCGTCCGCCGCTGTACGGCCTCGGGCAAGCGGTTCAGCGCCGACTCCAGCGCGCCTGCCGTTCGGCTTCGCAGGCGCAGCTCAAGCCACCGCCCAGTCAGCAGGAAAAAGACAAACATGGTGAGCGAGTCAAAGAAGACCTCGCGCCCGAAAATGCCCTGCGGCTCAAAGGTCCCGGCCGTGCTGACGGCGAAGGTGATCAGCAGGCCCAAGGCTACCGGCAGGTCCATTCCGACGCGCCGGTTAGCCATATCGCGCCAGGCATTTTGAAAGAAACCAGCGCAAGAAAAGAGCATCACCGGCAGCGTCAGAACCCAGGATGCCCAGCGTAGCAAGCGCTCCATTTCCAGGCTCAAGTCACCCGGCTGCGCGACATAGGCCGGGTACGCGTACATCATCACCTGCATCATGCAAAGCCCTGCCACCAGCCAACGCCATAGCGCCTGGCGGCCTTCGCGCTGGCGTATCGCATGCGCTGCGGCGTCGTTGGCGGGCAGCACCGTATAGCCGCTCCGTTCTATCGCCCGCATCCAGCCCGATGGCCGAGTCGCGTCCTTCGACCAAACGACCGAGGCACGGCCGCTCGCCGCGCTCACCTCGGCGCGCAGGACACCGGGCACCGCGCGCAGCGCGGCCTCGACGCCTTGTGCGCAGGCCGCGCACTGCATGCCTGCCACCACCACGCTTGACTCGATAAG
>CAISIP010000418.1 GCA_903885415.1 uncultured beta proteobacterium | reverse complement strand
CATTCATCAGCGTGATGTAGTAGAAGACATCCTGCTGCTCAACCAGCATCTCGCGCATGCCGCGCTCGACGATCACCGCGAGTTCGCCGGCGAAGGCGGGGTCCCATGACTTGCAGTTTGGAATGGTCGCCGCCACCAGGTGGCTGCTGCCGTCTTGGTGTTGCAGCCCTTCGCCTCCCAGGGTGGTGCGGCCCGACGTGGCGCCGAGCAGGAAACCGCGCGAGCGCTGGTCGGCAGCAGCCCAGATCTGGTCGCCAATGCGCTGAAAGCCAAACATCGAGTAGTAGATGTAAAACGGAAGCATCGCCAGCCCGTGCACGCTGTAGCTGGTGGCGGCTGCGGTCCAGCTGGCGATCGCGCTGGCCTCCGATATGCCTTCTTCGAGTATCTGACCGTCAAGCGCTTCGCGGTAGCTCAGCACCGATCCGATGTCCTCGGGCGCGTACTTCTGCCCGACGCTGGAATAGATGCCGACTTGCTTGAACAGGTTGGCCATGCCGAAGGTGCGCGCCTCGTCGGCCACGATCGGTACGATGCGCGGGCCCAACGCCGGGTCCTTGAGCAGGCTGCCGAGCATACGCACGAAGGCCATGGTCGTGCTCAGTTCCTTGCCGTCGGGCTGGGTGGCGAAGGCGGCAAATGCCGACAGGGCGGGCACCGCCACCGGGTCGCAGCGGGTTTCGCGGCGGGGCAGATAGCCGCCGAGCGCTTTGCGTTGCGCGTGCAGGTACAGCATCTCTTCGCTATCGTCTGCGGGTTTGTAAAACGCCAGGCCGGTTGCTTGCGCGTCGGACAGCGGCAACTGAAAGCGGTTGCGGAAATCGATCAGGTCGCCGTCGTCGAACTTCTTTTGGCTGTGCGTGGTCATCTTGCCCTGGCCGGCGCTGCCCATGCCAAAACCCTTCTTGGTGTGCGCCAGGATCACGGTAGGCTGACCCCGATGCCCGGCCGCCGCCGTGTAGGCAGCGAAGATCTTCACCAAGTCGTGTCCGCCGCGCTTGAGGCGGTCGATCTGCTCGTCCGTCATTCCTTGCGCGAGTCGGATCAGCTCCGGGTTCTGGCCGAAAAAGTGTTCGCGGTTGTAGCGCCCGTCTTTGGCGGCGAAGGTCTGCATCTGGCCGTCGACCGTGTTGGCGAAGGCGCGTGCCAGCGCGCCGCTGCTGTCGCGTGCAAACAGGCCATCCCAGTCGCTGCCCCAGACCAGCTTCACGACATTCCAGCCGGCACCGGCGAACAATTTTTCCAACTCATCGATGATGCGGCCGTTGCCGCGCACCGGCCCGTCGAGGCGCTGCAGGTTGCAGTTGACGACCCACACCAGGTTGTCGAGGCCCTCGCGCGCAGCCAGCGTCAGCGCACTCATCGACTCTGGCTCGTCCATCTCGCCGTCGCCAAAAACGCCCCACACCTTGCGGCCATCGCAGTTGAGCAGTTGGCGGTGCGTCAGGTAGCGCATGAAGCGCGCCTGAAAGATCGAGCTGATCGGGCCTATGCCCATCGAGCCGGTGGGGAACTGCCAGAAGTCCGGCATCAGGTAGGGGTGCGGGTAGCTCGACAGGCCGCGCGCACCCGAACCGTCGGTGCTGCGTGGTGCGCGTATTTCCTGGCGGTAGTGCATCAGGTCCTGCTCGTCGAGGCGGCCCTCCAGATAGGCGCGTGCGTACACCCCGGGTGCGCTGTGCGGCTGGAAAAAGACCAGATCGCCCAGTGTGCGTTCGTCGCGGGCCCGGAAAAAATGGTGGAAGCCGGTCTCGAACAGGTCGGCCACGCTGGCGTAACTGGCGATATGGCCGCCGAGTTCGCCGTAGGCCTGATTCGCGCGCACCACCATCACCAGCGCGTTCCAGCGCATGATCGCCGCCAGCCTCTCCTCCACCGCCAGATCGCCGGGGAAGGCGGGTTGGTGCTCGACCGCTATGCTGTTGACATAGGGCGTGCACAGCTCGGGATGCCAGTCCAGTCCTTGGGTGCGGGCCAGCCGCACCAGTTCGTCGAGCAGAAAGCGGGCACGCTGCGGCCCCTGCGCGCCGAGCATCGACGCGAACGCCTCGCGCCACTCCAGCGTTTCCTGCGGGTCGGTGTCTGCATCGGTGCCGAGGGACAGTAGCGGATGGGTCAATTGCGGTGCGTTCATCTGAAAAATATTAGCCTGAAGAGGGCGATATATTGTTCTTGAATGACCGATAAAATAGGCAACTTAAGCACTTCCTGCGGCAGGACGGAATTTTTGAAGAATTTAAGTTTGGACGGGACCGACCTCAGGATACTGGGCGAATTGCAGGCAGATGGGTCGCTGTCGAATGTCGAACTGGCGCGACGCGTGCATCTGTCGCCGTCGCCCTGCCTGGTGCGGGTGAAAGCGTTGGAGGCGGCCGGCGTGATCCAGAAATATGTGGCGCTGGCCGACGCCGCCGCGCTGGGTCTGGGGCTGACGGTGTTCATCAGCATCAGCCTCAAAGAGCAGAGCAAGCCGGCGCTGGCGGTCTTTGAGCAGCGCATCGCCGAGCATGACGAGGTGATGGAGTGCTACCTGATGACCGGCGACTCCGATTACCTGATCCGGGTTGCGGTCAAGGGAATGGCCGAACTGGAGAAGTTCATCCTTGAGCAACTCACGCCGATTCCCGGAATAGAAAAAATTCGCTCGAGCTTTGCGCTCAAGCAGGTGCGTTACAAGACCGCGCTGCCCTTGCCGCGCAACTGATGGGGCTGCTGCCACTCGCAATGGCCCCGCCAGCCGAAGCATTCAACGCAGACACGCCGATGCCCCACCACTCCAGCGTGTCCGGCGCTTCCCCGATCGTGCCGCAGACCCACGTGGGGCAGCGGGTTCTGGTGACGGCGGCTGCCAGCGGCATTGGCCTGGCGACCGCCACCGCGTTTCTGCAGGCGGGCGCCCGGGTGTTTATCTGTGACCTGGATCCGGTTGCGCTGGACGCGGCGTTGCGCGATCAACCCGGCCTGGGCGCCATGGTGTGCGATGTGTCCGACGAGGAGCAGGTGGCGGCGCTTTTCAAGGCGGCCACCGGGCAGTTGCAGGGCCTGGACATTCTGGTCAACAATGCCGGCGTCGCGGGGCCGACCGCGCTGGTCGAGGATATGGACTTCTCTGACTGGCGACGCTGTCTGGCGGTGAATCTGGACGCCAGTTTCCTGTGCGCCCGGGCGGCGGCGCCGCTGCTGCGCGCGCAAGGCTCGGGCTCGATCGTCAACCTGGCGTCGACCGCCGGCCTGTTCGGATTTCCGCGTCGCGCGCCCTACGCTGCGTCCAAATGGGCTATTCGGGGCTTTACCCGTACGCTGGCGCAGGAACTCGGACCTTTTGGCGTGCGGGTGAACTGCGTCTGCCCGGGTTCGGTATCGGGCGAGCGGATCGAGCGGGTTATCCGTGCCGAGGCCGCCAGTACCGGCCAAAGCGAGGCCGATGTGCGCTCGCAGATGACGGCGTATGTGTCGCTCAAGACCTTCGTGTCGCCGCAGGACGTCGCCCACACCATCTTGTTTCTCAGTTCAGCAGCCGGCGCGCGCATCTCGGGTCAGGACATCACGGTCGACGGCCATACCGAGACCTTTTGAAGCCGATGGGTGTCAAAGGCGTCGCTCCAGGCTCGGCCAGCGCCTGGACTTGTCTTGCGCGCTTGTTCGATGGGGTGCTTGAAGAAGTGGTGGGCTGCGATGCTGACCATGCCGATAGCAAAGTTCTGGCCTGGCGCAGCGCCGGGCAGCACAGCTGGCCGACCAGTGCCCTAAAAGCAGCACCGAACTACGCGCCCGACCGGCGCATCAACCGGCGACTGAGCGAAGCGGCAATTGTGAGCTGTAGCGCGGTAGCCCTGTTCCCAGTATGCGCCGCACACCGGAGATAAAGCTTCTGCTCCAAGTTTTTGGCGGAAAAACTGGCCGGTGGCTAGATATGCGAGCGACTTCAACGGGCCAGCAGGATGCATCACAGTGCGATACTGGCCTTACTGTGGTTGAACTTCCTATCCGTTGTCAGCCTGAGTGCTTCCTGCCACCAATGTTGCGCGGCCGGTCTGCATCAAGGGTTTCGGCAAGCAACGGGCCGACCCTCAGCGCCACTCCCGAACAGCGGCCATCGAAGCGCAGCGAGACCACCATCGCGCCGTCCGACTGTGTCGTCTTGCGCTGTAGCCAGGCCAAACACGCCAGCCTAGCGATCCACCGGCCCGTGCGTCTGACGCCATCTGTCGAACTTGCAGCGGCGGCCGACCTCCGCGCATTCAACCTGGACTGAAGCCCGACTATGGCCATCAAGAAATCCGACCTCTACGCCTCCCTCTGGGCCTCGTGCGATGAACTGCGCGGCGGCATGGATGCCAGCCAGTACAAGGACTACGTCCTGTTCATGCT
>CAISIP010000417.1 GCA_903885415.1 uncultured beta proteobacterium | reverse complement strand
TCCTGGCTCGCGCTCAAGGCGCTGCCGCTGTGCCTGCCGCTAGCGGGGCTGCTGAAAAACCGGATGTACACCTACCGCTGGGTCAGCCTGATGGTCTGGATCTATTTCACCGAAGGCGTGGTGCGCGCCTGGGGCGACCCGGCACCAGGCTGCTGGCTCGCTTTGCTCGAGGTCGCACTGTGCACCAGCCTGTTTGCAGCCTGCGCGCTGCATGTGCGGCTTCGCCTGCGCCATGCGGCCAGACTGGCGGCGCTGCCGTGACCGACACCACCGAAGCCCAGACCGCGCTGCTTGCGAGCCTTCGCGAAGCAGTCGGCACGCCGCATGTGCTGACCCACAGCGACCCCTGCGCCGATCTGTCCGCCTGGGAGAAGGACTGGCGTGGGCGCAGCCACGGCCGCGCGCTGGCGGTGCTGCGCCCCGCCGACACTGCACAGGTCGCGCGCGTCGTGGCACTGTGCGCAGCGCAACAGGCTGCCACCGGCGTGAGCATCGTGGCGCAGGGCGGCAATACCGGGCTGACGGTGGGATCGATACCCGACGCCAGCGGGCGGCAGATCGTACTGAGCTTGCAACGCATGAACGCGGTGCGCGAGCTCGACGCGGCCAACCTCAGCGTCACGGCAGAGGCGGGCTGCATCCTGCAGCAATTGCAACGCACCAGCCAGGACGCCGGCTACCTGTTCCCGCTGAGCCTGGCCGCCGAAGGCAGTTGCACCATCGGCGGCAACCTGGGAACCAACGCCGGCGGGACGCAGGTCGTGCGCTACGGCAATACCCGCGATTTGTGTCTGGGGCTCGAAGTCGTCAACGCCAAAGGCGACATCTGGAGCGGCCTGTCGGGCCTGCGCAAGGACAACACCGGCTACGACCTGCGCAACCTGTTCATCGGCTCCGAGGGAACATTGGGAATCATCACCGCAGCGACGATGAAACTGGTGGCGCTTCCGGCCGCGCAGCTCAGCGCCTGGGCCGCCGTACCCTCGCTCACCGACGCGGTCGCGCTGCTTGGCATGGCCCAGCGCCACCTCGGGCCTGGCCTGAGCGGCTTCGAAGTGATGAACCAGTTTTCGCTGGAACTGGTCGCCAAGCACTACCCGCAGCACAGCGTTCCTCTGTACCGTTCCGCGCCCTGGTGCGTCCTAATAGAGTGCTCGGACCATGAGTCGCAGGAACACGCTCGCGGACTGCTCGAGCGGCTTCTCGAAACCGCGCTGGATCGCGGTTGCGCGGGCGACGCGGTGGTGGCCCAGAGCTTGACGCAGGCGCAGCGACTGTGGCGGATCCGCGAGTCGATTCCGCTGGCGCAGGCCAGCGAGGGGCTCAACGTCAAGCACGACATCAGCATACCAATCGGCGCAATCGCCGATTTTGTGCGGGTGACCGACGCGCTGCTGCAGCAAGCGCTGCCGGGCGTGCGGCTGGTGAACTTCGGGCACCTGGGCGACGGCAACCTGCATTACAACGTGCAGGCGGCAACGGGCGCCGACGGCAAGGCATTTCTGGAGCAGCATGAGGCGGCGATCAACACCATGGTCTTCGATTCGGTGGCGCAGTTTCGCGGCTCGATCTCGGCCGAACACGGCATCGGCAGCCTCAAGCTCGACAAGCTCGAACACCACAAGTCGGTGGTGGCGCTCGAGATGATGCGCGCCATCAAGCGCGCGCTCGACCCGCACAACCTGATGAACCCGGGGCGGGTGTTGCGGGTCTGAGGCGCTTCAGGGCCGGTCAAGCCGGTCGCGTCGCGCCAGCGCCGGGAAAGCCCGGACCCACCATGCCGCCACCAGCAGTGTGCCGATTCCGCCGAGCACCACCGACGCGACCGGGCCGAGCCAGGCGGCGCTGGCACCGGACTCGAACTCGCCGAGCTGGTTGCTCGCACCAATGAATACCGAGTTAACGGCGCTGACCCGCCCGCGCATGGCGTCGGGCGTCTCGATCTGCACCAGCGTCTGGCGCACCACCACGCTGACCGTGTCGGCGCCGCCGGATATGGCAAGCGCCAGCAGCGACAGCGCGAAACTGCTCGACAGGCCGAAAACCACCATGCACAGGCCATAGACGGCCACCGCGATCAGAAGGCTGCGACCCACCCGTCGGCGCAAAGGCCAGCGCGTCATGACCGCCGACATCAGCAGGGCGCCGACAGCGGGCGCGCCGCGCAGAATGCCCAGACCGACCGGCCCGACGAAGAGGATATCCTTGGCAAACATCGGCAGCAGCGCGACCGCGCCGCCCAGCAGGACGGCGAACAGGTCGAGCGATACGGCCCCGAGCAGGACCTTGCGTTCAAACACGAAAGCGACTCCGGCGAACACGGTTTGCAGGGTCGCCGGCTCGGCTGGCGGCGGCACATGCTGGTAGCGCAGGCGCAGGATCATCAGGCAGGACATCGCGAAACATAGTGCGCAGGCGCCATAGACCGCGCTGGCACCAGCGACAAACAACGCGCCGCCCAAGGCCGGTCCGCCGATGATCGCCGTCTGCATACCGGCCGAGCTGAAGGCCAGGCCGCGCGGCAGCAGGTGCGCCGGCAGGAGCATCGGCGTGAGCGCCTGCTGCGCCGGCATCTGAAAAGCCCGCGCCGCACCCAAAACCCCAGACAAAGCCAGCAGCCATTCGCGCGAGATCCAGGGGCCAGCTGCGCCCAGCCCCTGCGAAGCCGCCGTCAGCACCAAGGCCACCAGCCCCTGCGCCAGCAGACAGGCCGCCACAATGCGGGCGCGGTGGGAGCGGTCGGCCACATGGCCGGCCGGCAGGGTCAGCAGCAAGGCCGGCAAGAACTGCAGCAGCCCCACCAGCCCCAAGTCCCAGGCGCTTCCCGTGAGCTCGTACATTTGCCAGCCCACAGCCACCATCAGCATCTGGTTGCCGGTGGTGCCGGCCAGACGGGCGAACCACATGCGCATGAAAGCGCGTTGCCGCGTCAGGTCAGAAAAAGTATGCAAAGCCATCGGCATGAGATTAACAGCCGCAGCAGCGCGCGTTTGACCACTGGCTTGCGCGGATAATCGCGGCAGGCGAGCATCGGGTTCGCTGTCAAACCACAGGAGTCAAGCCAT
>CAISIP010000416.1 GCA_903885415.1 uncultured beta proteobacterium | reverse complement strand
TACGAAACCCCGACCAAGGAAATCGTCGGTTATGACGTCGACATCATCAAGGCGGTGGCACAGAAAGCCGGCCTGCAGATCAAGATCGTCAACACGCCCTGGACTGGAATCTTCGCGGCGCTCAACAACGGCGACGTCGATCTGGTCATCTCTGGCGTGACGATCAACGATAAGCGCAAGCAATCCTACGATTTCAGCGTTCCCTATTTTGAGGCGCGCCAGCTGATCGCCGTGAACAAAGACAGCACGGCCAAGGGCCTGAAAGACCTCGCCGGCAAGAAGATTGGTGTGGTGACGGGCAGCACCGCGGACGACACCGCGTCGCGCGAGTTCGGCAAGACCAACCCGGACATCCGTCGCTTCGAAAGCACGCCGTTGGTCATCGCCGAACTCGCCAACGCCGGTCTGGACGCCGCGATCGGCGACAACGGCGTGATCGCCTTTCGCGTGCAGGAGCACAAGCAACTCAAGACGGTGAACGACCCGAGCTTTCCGAAGGAATACTTCGGCATCGTGGTGAAACAGGGCAACAAGGCGCTGCTCGACAAGATCAACGCAGGTATGAACGCGATCAAGGCCGACGGAAGCTACGCGCAGATCCACAAGAAATGGTTCCAGGCCGACGCGCCCGTTCTGCCGGCCCAATAATCACCAAAACGCGCCCGTCTTTTGGAGCCGCTGCTGTGGTTCGGCTGGTTCCGCGCCGACATCATCGCGGAGTACGCGCTGCTGTTCTGGCGCGGCCTGCAGATGACCATCACGGTCACGCTGATTTGCATTGTGCAGGGAACCGGGCTCGGACTGGCCATCGGCATGGCGCGGTTGGCGCATACGCGGCACGCGCCGGCGAGCCTGGTTTGCAAGTACCTGCTGCGCTGGCCGTCGACGGTCTATGTCAGCTTCTTTCGCGGCACCCCGCTGTTCGTGCAGATTTTGCTGATGCACTTTGCCGTGCTGCCCCTGTTGGTGAATCCGAGCGATGGCTTGCTGATCTCGGGTGAGGCCGCGCGCAGCCTGAAGCAAAATTACGGCGCTTTCCTATCGGGCGTGATGGCCCTGACGCTCAACGCCGGCGCTTACATATCCGAGATCTTTCGCGCCGGCATCCAGTCCATCGACCGCGGTCAGGTCGAGGCCTCGCGCTCGCTGGGACTGACGCACGCGCGCACTATGTACCATGTGGTGCTGCCGCAAGCCTTTCGAAGGATGCTGCCGCCGCTGGGCAACAATGCGATCTCGCTGCTCAAGGACTCTTCGCTGATTTCGGCCATCGGCCTGGCCGAAATGGCCTACGCGGCGCGAACGGTCGCAGGCGCCTATTCGCGCTACTGGGAGCCCTATCTCACGATCTCGCTGATGTACTGGGTGCTGACGCTGGGCCTCGCCTACCTGGTCAAGAAACTGGAGGCGCGTTATGGACGAGGTGATACGCGTTGAGGGCCTGCGCAAGCGTTTCGGCGCGCTGGAGGTGCTGCGCGGAATCGACTGCGTGGTGCACGCCGGCGAGGTGGTCTGTGTCATCGGTCCGTCGGGCTCGGGAAAGAGCACCTTCCTGCGCTGTCTGAACGGTCTGGAGGAGGCCTCGGGGGGCACGGTGCATGTGGGCGGCGTTTCGGTGCACGAGGCCCGTACCGACCTCGACGCCTTGCGCGCAGAGATCGGGATGGTCTTCCAGCGCTTCAACCTGTTCCCGCATAAGACCGTCCTGGAGAACATCGTACTGGCACCGACCCGGGTGCGCGGGCTCAGCGCCACCCGGGCGCTTGGCCGTGCGCGGGAATTGCTAGCCAAGGTTGGATTGCTCGACAAGGTCGACGCCTACCCGAACCAGCTCTCGGGCGGACAGCAGCAGCGGGTGGCGATCGCGCGGGCGCTGGCGATGCAGCCACGCATCATGCTGTTCGACGAGCCGACCTCTTCGCTCGACCCGGAAATGGTCGGTGAAGTGCTCGCCGTGATGCAGGCGCTGGCTGAAGAAGGCATGACGATGGTGGTCGTGACGCATGAGATGGGCTTTGCGCGGCAAGTGGCGGACCGGGTCGTCTTCATCGACGAGGGCCTGGTGGTCGAAGAGGGCGCGCCAGGCGCGCTGTTTGACCGGCCGCGCGAGGATCGCACCCGCCGCTTCCTGAGCAAGGTGCTCTAGCGCAGTGGGCGACAGCAAGCGGCCACCTGCGGTACAGTGGCCCCATGTTCTGGGTACTTCGAACGATCATGATCTGGCTGCTGGTACTTGCGCTGCCGGCGCAGGGCTTGGCTACGGCGACCATGGCTGGATGCAAGGTCGATCACCGTGCATCGGAGCCGGTGTCGGCAGCGCCCCACCATCGGGCAGGCGGTTCCTTGCACGGGGACAGGGACCCGGGTCATCACCACGCGCAGGCGCATCACCACGACGGCCAGGCTGACGCGCAACACGCCGACGCGCTGCACCCGTACCAGGCGGCCCCGACGCCGAGCGCCCATTCGGCCAACACCCGGTGCGGCGACTGCGGGCCGTGCTGCTCGTCAGCGGCTGTGTTGGACCTTGCGCTGCGGGTTCCCGAGGCCATCCCGACGCCTGCGGTCTTCGTGCCTCTGGTACCGAGGGTCGAAAAATTTGCGATCGCCGGGCCGGACCGGCCGCCCCGCGCCCTGCTGGCCTAAGCGGCCGGCGTCGGCGTGC
>CAISIP010000415.1 GCA_903885415.1 uncultured beta proteobacterium | reverse complement strand
TTCGCGCTGTTGCACGCGGCCGAGCAGGCCGGCGCCTGGGTGATCGAGGACGACTACGACGGAGAGTTCTTCTTCGGTGGGCGGCCCCCGCCCACGCTCAAGAGCGTCGACACCACTGGGCTGGTGATCTATGTCGGCACTTTCAGCAAATCGCTGTTTCCGTCGCTGCGTCTGGGTTATCTGCTCGCGCCGCCGGCGCTGGTCGACAGTCTGCGCAGCATCATGAGCAAGTATCTGCAGGGCGTGCCATCGCATACGCAGGCGGTGGTCGCCGAATTTATCGATGCGGGCCACTTTTCCGCCCATGTGCGCCGCATGCGCCAGGTCTACCTGGAGCGCCACGAAGCCCTGCTGGCGGCCGGCGGGCGGCGCCTTGGCGGCCTGCTGGACATTGTGCCTGCGCGTGGCGGGCTGCACACCGTGGGCTATCTGCCGGCTTCGGTATCGGAGGTGGCGGTAGCCGGCGACGCCGACCGGCGCCTGGTCAGCGCGTCGCCGATAGGCCGCTTCGCCCTTGCGCCGGTCGGCGTCAACGGACTGGTGCTGGGTTTTGGTGGCGTGGCGCCCCCGCTGATCGATGCGGGCGTCGAGGTGCTGGCACAGGTGCTCGAGAACCGCTTGGCTCCCGCGCGGGCACGCCGGTCGGCGGAAAAGCCTTAGTACGGGTGGCTGGACATTTCTTTCAAAGCGGACCTGTGCGCCATGGCGATGGCCGTGCGATGCTGGGCGCTAACGCAGGCTGTGGGGAACCGTGAACGAGTTTGACTTTATCGTGGTGGGTGCCGGATCGGCCGGCTGTGTGCTCGCCAATCGGCTGACGGCCTGCGGCCGCCACACCGTGCTGCTGCTTGAGGCGGGCGGCGATGACCGCAGCTTCTGGCTCAGGACGCCGATCGGCTACGGCAAGTCCTTTTACAACCCAAAAGTCAACTGGATGTACCGTACCGAGCCCGACCCGGCGCTGGCCGGCCGCCAGGGCTATTGGCCGCGTGGCAAGGTGCTGGGCGGATCGAGCAGCATCAATGCGATGGTGTTCATCCGCGGCCAGCCGCGCGATTTCGACGACTGGGCGGCCCTGGGCAACCCGGGATGGGGCTGGGCCGATGTGCTGCCCTATTTCAAGAAGATGGAAGACAGCGCGCACGGACCCAGCGCCTGGCGCGGTCGCGGCGGCCCGCTGCATGTCAGCGACGTATCGGCCGACGTGCACCGTCTGTGCGAAACCTATCTGCGCGCCGGCGAGCAGATGGGTCTTGCGCGCAACCACGACATCAACGGTGCGTCCAACGAAGGCGTTGCGATCAACCAGATCACCACCCGGGACGGACTGCGCGAATCAGCCAGCACCGCGTACCTCCGTCCGGCCCTGCGCAGGAGCAATCTGTCGCTGCAAACCGGCGCGCATGTGACGCGGTTGCTGTTCGATGGCGCGCGCGCCAGCGGCGTCGCCTATCTGCAGGCCGGCCAGGAAAAGCGCTGCACCGCGCGGCGCGAGATCATTGTGGCCGGCGGCGCTATCAATACGCCGCAGATCCTGCAACTCTCGGGCGTTGGACCGGCTGCAAGGCTGCAGTCGCTGGGCATCGCGGTGGTGGCCGACAGTCCCGCGGTGGGGCAGCATTTGCAGGACCATCTGTGCATCGACTATGTTTACCGTTCGCGGGTACCGACGCTCAACGCCGAACTCGGAAGCTGGCGCGGCAAGCTGTGGGCGGGCCTGCGCTATCTGGCGATGCGCCGCGGACCGCTGGCACTGAGCATTAACCAGGCGGGCGGCTTTGTGCGATCGCGCCCGGAACTCGCGCATCCCAACCTGCAGCTCTATTTTTCGCCGCTGAGCTATACCCGCGCGCTGCCGGGCCAGCGCGCACTCACCGCGACCGATAGCTTTGCCGGCTTGTCGATCTGCGCACAACCGTGCAGGCCGACCAGCCGGGGGTTTCTGGAGCTCCGTGGCACAGATCCGATGCAGGCGCCGCGCATCGTTTCCAATGCGCTGGCCACCGGGTACGACCGCGACGAAATGCTTGAGGCGGCCCTGTTCGTGCGCAAAATCGCCCAAGCGCCGGCGATGCGCGCAGTGATCGACCATGAAATTGCACCCGGTCCTTTGGTGCAAAGCCATGCGCAGGTGATGGACGATGTGGCGCAGCGCGCGTCGACGGTGTTTCACCCGGTCAGCACCTGCCGGATGGGACCGGACCCGCGTCAGGCAGTGGTCGATCACCAGTTGCGCGTGCACGGTCTGCGCGGCTTGCGGGTGGTCGACGCCTCGGTCTTTCCGACGCTCACCTCTGGCAACACCAACGCGCCGACCATCATGCTCGCCGAAAGAGCCGCCGACCTGCTGCTGCAAAGCCATACTCCCTGAGAACTTTATGAATACAAGCGCCGTGATGGATGATTGCAAGCTGTCGCCCTACTGGTGGGAGCAGGTTCCGCGCCCCAGACTGCCGGACAGAGCGCTTCCGAAGACGGTTGACGTGGCGGTGATCGGTGCGGGATACACCGGGTTGCACGCGGCGCTGCAGACAGCGCGCGGCGGACGAACCACCATCGTGTTCGACGCCGAGGACGCCGGGTGGGGTTGCAGCACGCGCAACGGCGGACAGATATCGACCAGCATCAAGCCCAGCTTCGAGCAGCTCGCGCGTCGGCATGGCAGCCAGCGCGCATTCGAAATTCTGAAAGAAGGCCAGCGTTCGTTGGACTGGATAGCGGACTTTGTGCGCTCCGAGGCGATCGACTGCGACTTTGGCCAGGTCGGTCGTTTCCATGCGGCGCATAACGCGGCGCAGTACGAGGCGCTCGGTGCACGGATCGCGACGCAACCCAAGGGCCTCGAGGTGGACGCCTTCATGCTCACCCGAGCGCAGCAGCGCAGCGAACTGGGCTCGGACGCCTACTGGGGCGGCGTGGTGTACACCCGGCACTGCTCGGTCAATCCGGCGCGCTACCACCAGGGCCTCCTCGCGCGGGTGCTGTCGGCGGGGGCGCAGTTGGCGCCGAACTGCGCCGTCACCGGCATCGAGAAGCAGGGCGCGCTTTTTCGCATCAGTACGCCGCGCGGATCAGTTGTCGCGCGCGACGTGGTGATCGCCACCAACGGCTATACCGGAGGCCTGACGCCCTGGCTGCAGCGCCGGGTGATACCGATCGGCAGCTACATGATCGCCACCGAGCCGCTGCCCGAAGGCATGATGGACAGTCTGATTCCCAACAACCGCATCGTCAGCGATACCCGCCGGGTGGTGTATTACTACCGGGCGTCGCCCGACCGCCGTCGCATCCTGTTTGGCGGGCGTGTTTCGTACCATGAGACCGACCCGCGGGTGAGCGGGCCGAAGTTGCACGCCGACATGGTGCAGATATTTCCGCAGTTGCGCGACACCCGGGTCAGCCACTCATGGTGCGGCTTTGTGGCCTATACCTTTGACGAATTGATGCACCTGGGCAAGCGCGACGGGCTGCATTACGCGATGGGCTATTGCGGCGCCGGCGTCGGCACTTCCAGCTACTTCGGCATGCGTCTGGGCCAGCAGGTGCTGGGGTTGCCCGAGGGTCGCACCGCGCTCGACGGCTTGCCTTTCGAGACGCGCCCGTTTTACACCGGGAACCCGTGGTTCCTGGCGCCGTCGGTGGCCTACTACCGTTGGCGCGACAGCCTGCCGGTCTGAACGACAGCCCGGTCTGCGGGCCGGGTGCGCTGATCAGGGCGTGAAGGTGTCCCCGAGTACGACGCCTTCGCGGCGCGGGTCGGTGCCGCCGGTCAGGATCGCCACGCCGTTGGAAAAGGACCGCATGACGGTGTTGATGCTGCTGGCCGTCGCGCTGGTGGAAATCGTGTGACCCAGCGCACGCAAGCCCACGATGAGCGCATCGGCGGCGCCGTTGTTGGTGGTATCGACGTTCGGGTGCTCACCACCGATGGAGGTGGTTGCGCTATTGCTGGCACCGAAGTTCACCAGGTTGGACGATTGCTGCGCATCGAGGCCCCAATCGAGCGCCCCCACGATGGTCTTGACCACGTGCTGGGGAATCGTTCCGCCCCCCGCCGAACCGGTTGCCATCACGAAATCGCCCTTGCTGCCGTCGGCGGCCATTTTGAATACCATCGTCGGCGCCATCGAACTGCGCGGACGCTTTCGCGGCGCAACCCGATTGGCGATCGGCACACCGGCGGCGTCGGTGGGCGCCGCGGAGAAGTCGGTCAACTGGTTGTTCAGCAGAAAGCCGTTGGTCATGTGGAA
>CAISIP010000414.1 GCA_903885415.1 uncultured beta proteobacterium | reverse complement strand
GGGTTGAGCGTAACGGCCCCGATGGGCTGCCAGTTGCGCGTTTTCCCTGACCAACGTGCCGGATAAGAAGCCGCCGCCGTCCTGGCTGCCATGGGATTGCAGTTCAAAAGGGATTACAAGCGCGAGACCAAAGGCCAGCACCGGGTCACACTCGAGGCTGACCTTCACGCCCTGGCTGGCGACTGGAAAGATCACCGGGACTGCCACGTAAAGCCGGACCTCGTTCTGATCCATCAAAAACCTGATGCAGACGTCTTGCGCCTGGTGCGGCTGGGATCGCATTCCGAGCTGGGACTGTGATCGGATTTTTCCAGCGGCGTTCGAGGCTTGCCGTTGAGATTAGAAACTCATTTTTTGTCCAGGCTCCTGGTTTCAATTTACCCGCTTGAGGAATTCGCGTGTTCGTGCCTGGATGGCTGCTACCTGATTCGGGAGCGAGTTGTTCAGAGCATCCCTAATCTTACTGTGTCACAAACGCAGACGCAGATTTACTGAGATGCAGTGCGGGCAGTGTCCCAGCGCGATTGCGAGGGCCACGGCCAACTGAAAGCGCAGCGTTGTGATCGAGTTTGCCACGTGGCGTTGCGCGCGCTGGGCTGCCCCGAGGGATGTAATCGTCGGGAACGGCAGGCACTTGGCGTTGGGCGAAGTTTTTTTTACCGCCGACATCGCTGCCAGCCTTCAGTCGTTGCGCCATCAGAAAGCCATATGCCGCAATACTGAGCGTCGCGTGGTGGTGAAAACCTCTCCATCCCCGCCCCTCATAGTGGCCAAGTCCCAGATCCTGCTTCAAGTCTTGGTAATCGCGCTCGATGCGCCAACGCATGTGTGCGGCGTGTACCAGGTCGTTCAATGCGGTCGTCTGCGGCAGTGTGGACAGGTAGTATTTCTCCGGTTCGGCCTGTTCGGCGGGCCACTCGATGAGCAGCCATTGCTCTGGCAGGAGGCGGGCCTTGCCCACATTGCCGCCCGCACAACGCACCCGCAACGCGGCAAAGCGTCCCATCAGCCGCTCGTTGGTGCCTTCGCGCCAACTGATGTTGTGAAATGCGCTGTCGGGAAGGCTTTGTGCCAAGGTCTTGACGTTCACAGGTTGACGTTTGGCGGTACGCCGGGGCATCACCGGTGGACGGCCCATGCCGCTGTAGGGTTTGGGCGGTAACGGCTCCACGCCCGGGGGCCAGACAACGACGGCAGAGGTGATGCCCACCAAGTAGTGCAGACCGAGATCACTCAGGCCCTGACGAAATGCGTAGTCGATTCCATAACCGGCATCGGCCAGCACGCAGTGCCGGGGCGCTTCTTGCGCGAGCAACTCCCGTATCTGTTGCAGTGCGATTTGCGGCTTGGTTGCAAACGCGATGTCCTCAGGGACCCCGGCCTTGAGCCGGCGTGCCTTGTCTTCGGCCCAGATATGGGGCAAGTACAGTTGCCAGGCCACCGGCAGGCTGCCCTCCTCGCAGGCAAGCGTCACGCTGACCGCCACTTGGCAGTTGTCTTGTTTGCCGAGTACGCCACAGTATTGGCGCGTCACGCCCACCGAGTGCGTACCCTTCTTGGGAAAGCCGGTGTCATCAATGATCCACCAGCCCCCAGCGCTGAAGTCCATCACTGGCACTACCCATTGCGCCACACGTCGCAACAACTCTTGGTCACTCCATTGGGCCTTTGCGACAAAGTGGTGCAGCGACTGGTGCTTGGCGCTGGCATGCAATGGGTCCACCCGCGCAGCCATGGGTTCGACACTCTTGCGCGACAACGGCAACATCAAACCGGTGCAATAGTCACTCAACCCCGCGTGCCGGTCGGCATGACCGAGTCCTTGCATCAGGTAGGCCATGTAGTCATCGAACTCTCTGGCGATGTCCATCTCATCCCCTCAACAGGAAAGACGAACATATCATGCCACATTTTGTGACACAGTAAGATTAGGGCGTTCGGTTGAATGGCGCTCAGACCGCGGCCAACTGATCAAGCGGCTTCATCTGACCCAGTTCATCGTGCAGTTTGGCCTCGGCGTGCCAAAGGTCAAACCGGGTCTGCATGTCCAACCAAAGTTGGGCACCATTTCCCAGTAGCGTTCCCAAACGCAGCGCCATTTCGGCTGAGACGCCACTGCGTTCGGCCAACACAGCGTGCAACGTTTGGCGAGAAACACCCAGGTTGCGGGCAAACGCGCTCACCGACATGCCAGGCAAGCTGGGCAGCACATCTTCTCGCAAGATGGCTCCTGGGTGGGTGGGACTACGTTGACGCATCTTTCGCTCCTAGTGGTAATTTTCCAAGTCGACCTTGATCGCGTTCTCACCTTGCCATTCAAAGGTGATGCACGACGGACCGTTGACATGCACGCTAAAACGCTTTGGCTTGCCCTGCAGCCCATGGAAATCAAAACCAGGGACATTCAATGCTTCTGGCGTCTTGGCGGTATCGATGGCATCAAGGCGGCGAAGTGCTCTTTCAGCCAAGGCCTTTTGCACTTTTGCGCTGGTGCCCTTCTCAAAAAGGGTCTGAAGCCCTTTGTGCCTGAAAGACTCGATCATGGCGATAAGTGTAATGTAATTCTTTACACCTGGCGCGCTGCTGGCCGAGGTGTTCCGCCATCACGCCACCGCAGACTGCAACTCCGCGAGCGCCTCGTCACACGAGCGGACCCGGCCAAACAGGCGCTGGAAGTTGCGCATGGT
>CAISIP010000413.1 GCA_903885415.1 uncultured beta proteobacterium | reverse complement strand
GTCTGCGTGAAATTCTGGTTGACATAGCCACCGAAATAGGCCGGATCGTCGGAATTGACCGTCGCCATCACCCCCGCCGCGAGCATCCGGCCCAGGCCATGCGCAGCCAGCGAGGGATAGACGCACAGCTTCAGATTCGACAGCGGACAGACGGTCAACGGTATCTGCTCACGCACCAGACGCTCCATCAGCGCCGCATCATGGAGCGCCTGGACACCATGGTCAATGCGCTCGACCTTCAGGGCGTCGAGCGCGCCCCATATGTACTGGGGCGGACCCTCCTCGCCGGCGTGCGCCACCAGCCTGAACCCGAGTGCGCGGCAACGCGCGAATACGCGGGAAAACTTTTCCGGAGGATGGCCACGCTCGCTCGATGCCAGCCCGATGCCGACGATCTTGTCGCGCTGCGGCAGCACTTGCTCCAGCGCTTCGAAAGCCTCGTTCTCGCCCAGGTGGCGCAGGAAGCACATGATCAGCGAGGCGCTGATACCAAAATCGGACTTGGCCGCGACACAGGCGCGATGCAGCCCATCGACCACCACCGCGGCGTCGACGCCATGGGCGGTATGCGTCTGTGTATCAAAAAATATCTCGGCGTGCAGCACGCGGTCGGCGCTGGCACGCGCCAGATAGGCATGCGCCATGTCGTAGAAATCCTGCTCGGTGCGCAGCACCGAAGTGCCTGCGTGGTACAGGTCGAGGAAACTCTGCAACCCGTCAAACACATAGGCGCCCTGCAGCGCGGCAACGTCCGGATAGGCGAGCACAACGCCGTTGCGCCGCGCAAGCGAAAAGATCAGTTCAGGCTCCAGCGAGCCCTCGACATGCATGTGCAGTTCGGCCTTGGGCATGCTGCGCAACAGGTCGGGCAGGCGCTCGGGCGCCACTGGCTTGACTATCAATTAGCGAACTCCCAAGAAATCGGCGCGCGCCGGCGCCTAACGCGAAAGGCTGCCCGCAGGCAGCCTTTCCAATAGGGGCTAGCAGCCTGCTTATTTGCCCGGTACCTTGCCTTCCACGCCCTTGACATAGAACATCACACCGCCGAGGAACTTGTCGTCGGCGACGACATCCTTGGCGAGCAACACCTTGCCATCCTGACCCGTGATCGGCCCCTTCCAGATATTGAAGGTTCCGGCCTTGAGTCCGGCCTTGATCTCGTCGATCTTGGCCTTGGTGTCGGCCGGAACGTCCTCGGCGATCGACACAAGATCAATCGCGCCTTCCTTGTGGCCCCACCAGACCCCAGAGCCACCTTTCCAGCTACCGTCCAGCGCCTCTTTGGTCGCCTTGATGTAGTACGGGGCCCAGTTGATAGTGGCCGACGCCAGGTGCGCCTTGGGGCCATACGCCGTCATGTCCGAATCCCAACCGAAGGCACGTTTTCCCTTGTCCTGCGCAGTTTTGAGAACCGCCGGCGAGTCGGTGTTCTGGAACAGCACGTCGGCACCGCCGTTGATCAGCGAGGTTGCGGCCTCGGTTTCCTTGGGCGGGTTGAACCATTCGTTCACCCACACCACCTTGGTCTTGATCTTCGGGTTGCTCGACTGCGCGCCGAGTGTGAAGCTGTTGATGTTGCGCAGCACCTCGGGGATCGGCACCGATGCGACGACGCCCAGCGTGTTGGTCTTGGTCATCTTGCCGGCTATCACGCCCGCCATGTAGGCGCCTTCGTAGGTGCGACTGTCGTAGGTCCGCAGATTGTCGGACTGCTTGTAGCCGGTGGCGTGCTCGAAATGCACGCCCTTGTTGTCGGCGGCGACCTTGAGCATCGGCTCCATGTAACCAAATGTGGTGCCAAACACCAGTTTGTTGCCCTGGGCAGCCATGTCGCGCAAGACCCGTTCGGCGTCGGCCGACTCGGGCACGTTCTCAACGAATGAGGTCACCACCTTGTCGCCAAACTCTTTCTCGACCGCCTTGCGTGCGCCGTCATGCGCGAAGGTCCAGCCCCCGTCGCCGACCGGCCCTACATAGGCAAAAGCGATCTTCAGCGGCTCGGGCTTGGCCGGCGCTGACGCAGCTGCCGATGCCGGCCCCTGTGCCGGCTTCGCTTCTTCTTTCTTGCCGCAACCCACCAAAGCGGCAGCGGCGATGGCGGTCAGGGCGCCTATCCTAAGGAGGGATCGCTTTTTCAGGTCGGTCATGGATTTCCTAAAATTCGATGGTTGGGAAGTAGGGCATTATCAACCGGGATGGAAGGCTTTCCCGATCGAGGCCGGCATATTTATCCGGATCCACTGCGGGTTACGCGATATCAGCGCCAGCACGAAGATGGTCGCCAGATAGGGCAGCATGCTCAGGAACTGACTGGGCAACTCGACGCCAATGCCCTGGAGATGGAACTGCAGCATGGTAACGCCGCCGAAGAGGTAGGCGCCCATCAGCACCCGCGCCGGGCGCCAGGTGGCGAAGGTTGTCAGGGCCAGCGCGATCCAGCCCTTTCCAGACACCATCCCCTCCGCCCACAGCGGCGTATAGATCACCGACAGGTAGGCTCCGGCAAGCCCGCACAACGCGCCGCCAACTAGTACTGCCAACAGCCGGATGCGCCGCACCGGATAACCCAGCGCGTGCGCCGACTCCGGGCTTTCGCCGACGCTGCGCAACACCAGGCCGCTGCGGGTCCGGTACAAAAACCAGACGAGCGCGATGGCAAAAGCCACGGTCAGGTAGACCAATGGATGGTGACGAAACAGCGCCGAACCGAGCAGCGGAATATCCTGCAACCATGGAACGCCAAAGCCAACGCGCTCGGGAATCCTCGCCTGCACATAGGCGGTGCCGACAAATGCAGAAAGTCCGCCGCCAAACAGGCTCAGCGCCAGCCCGGTGGCGTACTGGTTGGTGTTGAGCCAGATTACCAACACGCCAAACACCCCGGCCAGTGCAGCGCCAACCGCCGCACCCGCGGCAAAGCCCAGCCAATCGCTACCGCTGTGCACTACCGTCGCAAAGCCGGCGATGGCGGCGCACAGCATCATTCCCTCGGCTCCGAGGTTGACGATACCGACCTTCTCGTTGACCAGCAGGCCCAGCGACGCCAGCGCCAAGACGGTTCCGGCGTTGAGCGTCGCGGCAATCAGCAGTGCATAGGATTCCATTTCTGTCCCGATGTGCGTTGTGCAGGCCTCAGCGGCGCCAGCGGATGCGGTAGTTCAGCAGCGTGTCGCAAGCCAGCAGGCAAAACAGCAGCAGGCCCTGGAAAACGCCAGTAAGCGATTTGGTCAGGCCCAGACGAGACTGCGCCATCTCGCCGCCGATGTAGAACATGCTCATCAGGATCGCCGAGAAGACCATTCCCACCGGGTGCAAACGCCCCACATAGGCGACGATGATCGCGGCAAAACCGTAGCCGGCCGGGACATAGGGCGTCAGCTGCCCGATCGGCCCCGCCACCTCCAGCGCTCCTGCCAGTCCGGCGGCAGCCCCGGACACCAGCAGCGCGGTCCAAAGCGCCCGGCGCGAGGAAAAGCCGGCGTAGCGCGCCGCCGCCGGCGCCAGACCGCCGACCTGCTGCGCGAAGCCGGCGCGGGTCCTGAACAGGAACACCCACAGCGCGCCAACGCCAACCAGCGCCAACAAGGTGCCAATATTCACACGCGAGCCCTCGAACAGGCGCGGAACCCGCGCCGCGGCGTCAAAGCTGCGGCTCTGCGGGAAGTTGAACCCCTGCGGATCCTTCAGCGGTCCGCTGACCAGATAGCCCAGAACTTGCACCGCCACATAGACCAGCATCAGACTGACCAGAATTTCGCTGGCGTTAAAGCGGTCACGCAACAACGCCGTCAGCGAAGCCCACACCACCCCGCCGAGCACGCCAGCCAGAAGAACCGGAACCACGATCCAGGCGCCGGTGGATGCGTCGGCCAGCAAGGCCACGCCGGCGGCAAAAATTGCGCCCATGATGTACTGACCCTCGGCACCGATATTCCAAACGTTGGAGCGAAAGCACATCGCGAGGCCCAGCGCGATGATCAGCAGCGGCGTCGCCTTGACCAGCAGTTCGCCGACCGCATAGCCGGTGCGGATCGGCTGCCAGAAAAACATCTCGAGCCCGCGCAGCGGATCCTTGCCGAGCGCCATAAACAGAACAACGCCGATGACGACCGTCATCGCCAGCGCGAGCAGCGGCGACCCGTAGGACCAGAACCGCGATGGCTGCGGTCTAGCCTCAAGCCGTGGCATGCTGCTCCCATAGTCCGCTCATCCATTCGCCGATCTTCGCGGTACTCGCCTGCGCCATGGCCAGCGACGGCGACAGCCGGCCCTTGGCGATCACCTGCAGCCGGTCGCAGATCTCAAAGAGCTCGTCAAGCTCCTCGCTCACCACCAGCACCGCGCAGCCCTGGTCGCGCAGCGCCAGGATTTCGCCACGGATCCGCGCCGCGGCGCCGACGTCCACGCCCCAGGTCGGCTGCGCCACGATCAGCAGTCGGGGATTGGCGTCGATCTCGCGCCCAACAATGAACTTTTGCAGGTTGCCACCCGACAGCGATCGCGCCGCAGCGTCGGGGCCACCGGCCTTGACACCAAAACGGCGGATGATGCCCGCCGCCTGGTTCCTGAGCGCGGCCAACCGGATCCAGCCAATCCGCCCGGACAGGGACTCATTGCGTGTCAACAGCAGGTTGTGTGCAAGGCCCATGCCCGGAACGGCGCCGCGACCGAGTCGGTCTTCCGGCACAAAGTGCAGGCCCAGCCTGCGCCGGACCCCCGGGGCCAGTGCCGATATATCGACCTCGCCCATCCACACCGAGCCTGCGCCCGCGCGGCAATCCTCTCCCGACAGCGCGCGCAGCAACTCTTTCTGGCCGTTGCCCGAAACGCCGGCGATGCCAAGCACCTCGCCGGCGCACAACTCCATCGATATGGCCTGCAAGTCGACGCCAAATTGCTCCTCCCGGTGCAGCGCCAGACCCTGCACACGCAAAACCGGCAGGCCCGGCACGCGCTGGCCACGCGCCAGCGGCGCTGGCTCGGCGCCGATCATCAGCCGCGACAGCGAGGCGTTGGACTCGGTAGCGGGATTGCAGATGCCGCTGACGCGCCCCGCCCGCAGGACGGTGCAGGCGCTGCAAAGCGCGCGGATTTCGTGCAACTTGTGGCTGATGTACAAAATGCTGCAGCCGCGCTGTGCGAGTTGTCGCAGAACGACGAAAAGCTTGTCCACCGCCTGCGGCGTCAGCACCGAGGTCGGTTCATCAAGGATCAACAGCCGGGGCTCGGTCAGCAGTGCGCGGATGATTTCCACGCGCTGCATCTCCCCCACCCCCAGCGTATGGACCGGGCGCGCCGGGTCGATGT
>CAISIP010000412.1 GCA_903885415.1 uncultured beta proteobacterium | reverse complement strand
GGCGTTGGCCATAGGAAGCCTGGAACGCTCGAAAGCCGCCCCCGAAATTCCGACCATGCGCGAGTTCGAGTTGCCCAATTTCGAAGTCGGCGTCTGGTTCGGCTTGGCAGCGCCCGCCGCAACACCGCGCGCCATCGTTGAGCGGCTGTCGCGCGAAACGATGGCGCTGCTGGCCGAGCCCGAGGTGCGCGCGCAGTTGGCCAATGTGGAAGTGACCCCGGCGGACAGCGCGCAAATGGCCGCGCGCATACAGTCCGACACGCTTAAGTGGCGCCGCGTCATCCAGGACGGCAAGATCAAGTTTGACTGAACCGGCTGTGGCGCCGCGACCCCTACCGACCTATCCCCCTATGGAAAACCATTCTCTCGTCATCCTGGGCGCCGGCATCGGTGGCTTGGCTACCGCCGCCGCGCTGCAGCGCTTCGGCATTCAGGCGGTGGTCTACGAGCAGACGAGCGCGTTCGCGCGGCTGGGGGCAGGCCTGCAGCAGAGCCCCAACGCCATGCGCGTGTTGCGCGGCTTGGGCTTGGAGCAGCGCCTGTGCGCTACAGCCTTTGAGCCGCGCAGCTCGCTGAACCGTGACGCCTACAGCGGCTCGGTCAGCAACGAGCATCCGCTCGGGCGGGCGGTCCAGGAGCGCTACGGCGCGCCTTTTCTGGCCATGCACCGAGGCGATCTGCACCAGGCGCTGGCGGACCTGCTGCCGGCGCAGCAGCTGCGCCTTGGCAAGCGCTTGGTGGCAATGGAACAGGACGGCGACGGCGTGACGCTGCGCTTCGCCGACGGTGCGGTGGTGCGCGCAGGCGCGGTGATCGCCGCTGACGGCGTGCATTCGCTGGTGCGGGACGCGGTCGTCGGCAGCGCCGAATCCGCCCGCTTCACCGGCCGCGTGGCTTACCGGACCACGTTTGCGGCGAGCCAGTTGCGCGGGGTCGACATCGGTGCGTCCCGGACCAAGTGGTGGGGAGAAGACCGCCACATCGTGATCTATTACGTTAGCGCGGCAATGGACGAGGTGTACTTCGTGACCAGCCAGCCGGAAAAGGCCGACTGGATCACCCGTGAGTCATGGTCCTCCAAAGGTGATTTGGACGAGCTGCGCGCTTCGTTTGAATCCTTTCATGCCGATGTCCGCGCCGTGCTCGCATCGGCCAGCGAGGTTCACAAGTGGGGCATATTCGAGCGCGATCCGCTGCCCCGCTGGTGCAGCGGCCGGGTGGTTCTGCTGGGCGACGCCTGCCACCCGATGACCCCTTATATGGCTTCCGGCGCAGCGATGGCGCTGGAGGACGCGGTGGTGCTGTCGCGCTGTCTGGAGCAGGGGGACCTTGGGCAGCCCACGGCCGCCTTCATGGCCTTCGAAGCCACGCGCAAACCGCGCACCTCCCGGGTCCAGTCCGGATCCAGCGCCAATGGCTGGATGCGCAACCAGACCAACCCCGACTGGCTGTATGGCTACGACGCGTGGACAGTTCCGCTGACGGAAACGGTCGCGAGTTAAAGCAACCACCAGATCGTCGCTGCCGCGCGGTCGGCAGCCCAGGAAATAAATGCCTGACAAAATAAGCTCTCTGGATTCCCGCCCGCGCGGGAATGACGGCGAGTACAACGGGAGGAGGCAACATGAATAAGACGCCAATCGCAGCGCTGCGGACCGCCGCCTGCTT
>CAISIP010000411.1 GCA_903885415.1 uncultured beta proteobacterium | reverse complement strand
CCGAACTCGACGAAGTTCGCCGCATGATGCTCGAACGCCACGCGCGCTACCTGCCGGTCATGGATCGCAAGATGCTGATGGGCGTGGTCAGTTTTTACGACGTTGCCAAGGCGGTGGTCGACAGCCAAAATTTCGAGAACAAAATGCTCAAGGCCTACATCCGCGACTGGCCGGATGCGGGGACGCCCGACCCGGTCTGAGCCTGGCGCGCGCTCGGGGATAATCGAACTATGAGCGGCAACACCTTCGGCAGGCTTTTTGCGGTCACCAACTTCGGAGAATCCCACGGCCCGGCGATCGGCTGCGTGATCGATGGCTGTCCCCCTGGGATGGCGCTGGCCGAGGCCGATATCCAGGGCGATCTGGACCGCCGGCGTCCCGGAAGTTCGAAGTTCGTCACCCAGCGCAATGAAGCCGACGCGGTCGAGATCCTCAGTGGCGTGTACCAGGGGCTGACCACCGGCACGCCGATCTGCCTGCTGATCCGCAATACCGACCAGCGCAGCAAGGATTACGGCAAAATTTTGCAGCGCTTTCGCCCGGGCCATGCGGACTACAGCTATTTCCAGAAATACGGCGTTCGCGATCCCCGTGGCGGTGGCCGGTCGTCGGCGCGCATGACCGCGCCGATGGTGGCCGCCGGCGCCGTCGCCAAGAAGTGGCTGCATGCGCAGTACGGAACGGTTTTTCGCGGATGCATGACCCAGGTCGGCGAGATGCCGGTTGGTTTCGAGGACTGGGAGCATGTGGCGAACAACCCCTTTTTCGCGCCGGTATCCGATGTGTCCGGGTTGGAGCGCTATATCGAGGCGCTGCGCAAGTCGGGCGACTCCTGCGGCGCGCGCATCCGGGTGACGGCGTCGGGCGTGCCGGTCGGCCTGGGAGAGCCGCTGTTCGACAAGATGGACGCCGACATCGCCTACGCCATGATGGGCATCAACGCGGTCAAGGGCGTCGAGATCGGCGCCGGTTTTTCCAGCGTGGCGCAGCGCGGAAGCACGCATGGCGACGCGCTTTCACCGCAGGGCTTTCGCAGCAACAATGCTGGCGGCGTTCTTGGCGGCATCAGCTCCGGGCAGGATCTGGAGGTGTCGATCGCCATCAAGCCCACCAGCTCGATCCTGTCGCCGCGCGAATCCATCGATACCGAGGGCCACAGCGTCGAGGTCGTCACCGGGGGACGCCACGACCCCTGCGTCGGCCTGCGCGCGACGCCGATCGCTGAGGCGATGCTGGCGCTGGTGGTCATGGACCATGCGCTACGCCACCGTGCCCAGTGCGCCGACGTGCCGCGCCGCTTGCAGCCTATCGCTGCCGCCGCACCGCCCGGATGAGGCTGGGCGCCGAGTCCGGACTGGCGCCCTTTGCCGTCTTTTCTGCGGCCTATTTCGCCCACATCGGCTTCACCAATCCCTTCCTGCCGCTCTGGCTCAAGGATCTCGGCCTGGGCCTGCTGACGATCAGTCTGCTGAGCTCGGTGCAGTCCGCCACCCGGCTGTTTGCACCCTACGCCTGGGGCGCGCTGAGCGACCGCAGCGGCGAACGCATCAAGCTGCTGCGCTTGGGCGCGGTGCTGGCGCTGCTCGCGTCGTTCGGCTTGTGGTTCGATGGCGGTCCATGGTGG